>JBGSUZ010000614.1:0-2167 GCA_041753235.1 Acidaminobacteraceae bacterium | reverse complement strand
TTCTCCTTCGATTGTGATATTGATTGGGGTGATTCAGATGGAGATGGCTGCAGCTACACTTTGATGGGTCAAAGTTTTCTAAAGACCGTAGTACACAGCCTTTAAAACTGCTTTTAAGTCCTCTAGGCCCACAGTTATGGGGTTTTCTGCGGTACAAATATCACCTAGAGCCTGTTCTGCTAACGTATCTATAGCGCTGAGGTATAGCGCTTCCTCAATACCGTAATCTTTTAGGGTTTTATTAATACCCAGTTGATCCTTAAGTATTTCAAGGGCTACTGCATAGCTTAATACACCCTGTTCAGGGGTTTTCGCCGGAAGTCCGAGGACTTTGGCGATTTGTGCATAAGCTTCCACTGCCTTATAGTCACCTATTCTAGCCGCTCGCTTAGAACAGCCGTTAAAACGTACCACATAAGGCAAGAGGATTGCATTGATTTTACCGTGGGGAATCTGGAAACGTCCGCCAAGGGTATGGGCCAAACTATGATTAATGCCAAGTGAACTGTTGTTAAAAGCAATTCCTGCCATACAGGAAGCATTTTGCATTGCTGTGCGGTGGGTTTCATCGCTTGGGTCGTTAAAGTTCGGCAACAAATGACTGAAAACTGCTTTGATAGCTTCAGTCGCAAGAGCATTTGTATAAGGGTTGCTCACCTTAGAAACAAAGGCCTCTGTCGCATGGGTCAGTACGTCCATGCCCGTGTCCGCAATAACGCCTTTAGGGAGCGTTTTTGTGAACACAGGGTCAAGAACGGCTAAATCTGGTAACATACAAGCATCGCTTAACGCAATTTTTGTATGTTTTTCAGTGTCAGTAAGTACGGCGTAAGAAGTTACCTCTGAACCAGTGCCACTGGTGGTTGGAATCGCCACAAAATAAGGTTTCTTAGGCGCTGCTATAGCTGCAAATTGCTGTTGTAAACGGTCAGCAAAATAGAGTGCACCTTTTGCAGCATCTATCGGTGAACCACCACCAAGACCAATGACACCGTCTGGTGCAAAGTTCATAAACTGCTTGAGTATGGCATTGGTCGTTTCTATAGACGGGTTAGGTTCCACGTCCTGAAAAATTTCCCACTGGATGCCAACTGTGTCAAGTATGGCTGTGACCTGCCCAGCGATGCCAAACTGCACCATGAAGCGGTCAGTTACCACAAGTACACGCTTGCACTTTAGGTTTTTCAAAGTTTGAAGCGAATCCTTACCATAATGAATTTGGGGTGCTAGGACAAATACATTCATAAGCTACACCAATTCCGACCAGTTCGCTGGGTACACGACATAAAGAAACTTCGCATGTTCTGGTGCTGAAAACTTGATTTTTGTATTCTTTGGAATCAAAATAACATCGCCCGCATGGCCTACCACACGTCTGCCGTCAATATCAATTTCAAGCGTGCCTTCAATAATGTAATCTATTTCGTCATAAGTCAAAGTCCAGTCGAAAGTCGTTTCAGTCATTTCCATCATGCCAGCGCCAATTCTTGGACTCTGTTCAAGACTGAAAATATCTTTTAAATAGACTTGGTCATTTGGGTTGCCTGTATCGAAACGGTCGAGGGACATGTTCGCAACTTTTGCTACGCCTACGCCGCTCTTGTCGAAACTGCAAATGCCATCTTTCGCTTTGCCAAGTTCTTTGGCTATTATGCCGCGAATAAGCTCTTCTAATACTTTTTCATCTATATTCATATCGGAAACCTCCTGTTTATGCTAATTCCTTAGCTTCTTTTTCAGTCGATGCAGAAGCTGCTTTTTTCATCATCATGCTCGCAAGAATAACCGCTGTAATACCACCAACTAATTTACCAACGACCATAGGGAAAATCATTTCCTTATTGACGCCAGCAGTAAAACCAAGGTGGTCACCGAATACAAAGGCTGCAGAAACTGCAAATGCCACATTGATAACCTTGCCTCTTTCGTCCATGTCTTTGAGCATTTGGAACATTGGGATGTTGTTCGCAAGTGTTGCGACCATACCCGCTGCTGCCACGTCGTTCATGCCAAGGAGTTTACCCATTTTCATGAGTGGCTTATTGAATACTTTTGTAATGAAGAATACGAGTGGGAATGCGCCCGCTAATGTCATGGCAATAGAACCAATAATCGTAATACCTTCTGAAATTGGTGCCATACCTGGAATGATGACCACACCAGTAAG
>JBGSUZ010000613.1:0-2523 GCA_041753235.1 Acidaminobacteraceae bacterium | reverse complement strand
ATGACTCAATTATACTCAACTTTAATCACTATTATTAGCTTTATTGTTATATTCGGGCTTATTGTATTTGTGCATGAACTTGGTCACTTTTCATTTGCTAAGTGGCATAAAATACGTGTGGAAGAATTTGCAATGGGCATGGGTAAACGCCTATTTGGCATTAAACGCGGCGAAACTGTTTATGCAATCAATGCGCTGCCAATTGGCGGTTATGTCAAAATGGATGGCGAAGATCAGGAGTCTGATGACCCTAGATCTTTTTCTAAAGCAAAACCGTTTGCTCAATTTCAAATATTAATTGCTGGCGCGATGATGAACTTTGTCCTAGGGCTTGTAGCACTGACAATTTTTTTCCTTATTCAAGGTGTGCCTGTCAATGTCATTGGTTCTACAATAGAAAATTTACCAGCTGCAGAGGCGGGCCTTTTGCAAGGAGACCGCATAGTAGAAGTAAATGGACACCCGACAACAACTTGGGAATCTGTTACCAATGAAATAGTATCATCGGACAAAGTGGTTGACATAAAAATATTACGTAAAGAACAACCAATGAATTTTACGTTTAAGGTAACGACCGATCCATCCAATAACAGAAAAGTGATTGGAATTACGCCCGCTTCAGAAAAACAAATTGGCAGTTCATTCAAGTTTGCTGTAAAGGAATTTGGAAATGTTTCTACTACCATACTGGACTTCTTTAGAAGAATCCCGACGAAAGGCGTAAGCGGCAAAGATGTAGCTGGCCCATTAGGGATGGCTCAAATTGTTGGCAGTGCAGCTGCGGCGGGAATTGGGCCACTCCTGTATTTAACAGCTTTATTCTCTATTAATTTAGGGATATTTAATTTATTGCCATTCCCAGCACTTGACGGTGGTAGACTGATTTTCGTTATTATCGAAATGATTACTGGCAAACGCCCTTCAAAAGAAAAAGAAGGACTTGTTCACGGTATTGGCATGATGGTTCTATTAGCACTGATGGTAGTGGTACTTTTAAATGACTTTAACCGTATTCTATTCAAATAGAGGTGACTTAATATGTTTAGAAGACTTACAAGAAATGTTATGGTTGGCAATGTAGGTATAGGCAGTGATTATCCTATTAGCATTCAGTCAATGACAAATACAGATACAAGAGATGTTCAGGCAACCTTAGAGCAAATTAGGAAACTGACAGAAGCCGGTTGTGAAATCGTGCGCGTAGCTGTGCCGGATATGGAAGCGGCAGAAGCGCTTAAGTTAATTGTTAAGGGTTCTGAAATCCCTGTAGTGGCAGATATTCATTTCGACTACCGACTCGCCTTGGAGTCCATAAAAAATGGCGTCAGTAAAGTGCGGATTAACCCCGGCAACATTGGGGACAAACACCGTGTAGGGGAAGTTGTAAGTGCAGCTAAAGACAAGGGAATTCCTATTAGAATTGGTGTCAATGGCGGTTCGCTTGAAAAATCCCTACTTGAAAAATACGGTGGGGTTACAGGCGCGGCAATAGTAGAAAGTGCTATGACACATATCGATCTATTAGAATCTTGTAATTTTGAAGATATCATCGTAGCGCTAAAGTCGTCAGACATTCGTTTAACTTGTGAAGCTTATGCGTTACTGGCTGACCGCTGTAATTACCCGTTCCATATTGGGTTAACCGAAGCGGGAACAGCGTTTAGAGGGACTATTAAATCCTCTATGGCAATGGGTTCGCTGCTCATGAACGGTTACGGTGACACCATGCGAATTTCTTTAACAGGCGACCCAGTTCAAGAAGTCAAAGTGGGCAGAGAAATTCTAAAATCTCTTCACTTAAGACAATTTGGCATAGAATTCGTTTCATGTCCTACCTGCGGACGCTGTCAGCTTAACTTAGAAAAAATTGCAGATGAGCTTGAGACAAGACTGGAAGGTGTCAATAAACCCATTACAGTCGCGGTTATGGGCTGTGCAGTTAATGGACCAGGTGAAGCAAAGGAAGCAGATATAGGTATTGCAGGCGGTAAAGACAGCGCACTATTATTTAAAAAAGGTGAGATTGTCGGCAAATACAATGAAAATGAAATTGTAGATGTACTTTATGCAGAAATCATGAAACTTTAAGTTTTAAAATTATAAACAAGAATTTCCTTAGATAGGCGGCGAAAAATGGCATTAAATGAATTAATTACGAGGGCTTTGCCCAATCAAAACATAAAGGTAAGTAACATTCAATATCAAGTAGAGAAACAGGCGCTGACCTTTTCCTTTGAAGCAGATACACTGGTGCTATTAGATCAGTACCTGAATTTTGATAAACAGTTGAAAGAACTATTCAAGCCTTTTGGTGAAGTAGAAGCTAAATTTAAGATGTCTTTTAATAATTCGAATGACGAATTATTAAAAGGACTTAAAAAATGGTTTGTCCATGTGTGTATTCAGCTAATGCCTTCCTTGACACCGTTCATTAACGAAGCGGTGGTTGAAATTGGTCCTGAAGGTATTGTAGCCACAGTTATGGACGCTATCTCCTGTGAACGTATGACACAGCAACGTTTT
>JBGSUZ010000612.1:0-3480 GCA_041753235.1 Acidaminobacteraceae bacterium | reverse complement strand
AATCTGTCCTGCATACATAATCATTATATCGTCAGCAACATGGTAAAGCAGTGGCAACTCATGTGTAATAAAAACCATTGCTTTGACATAACCGTCTTTCATGAGTTGCTTCAATAGCTTAATTACCTTTTTTTGACTCGTTACATCTAGTGCGGACGTAGGCTCATCTGCAATGAGTACCTTAGGGTTCAAAATAGTTGAAATAGCGATAACAGTTCTCTGTTTCATGCCACCAGAAAGTTCATTAGGATAGGCCTCTAATACTCTTTTATCCAGACCCAGTGCCTCAAACCTTTCAACCGCAAGCTTTGTCATATCCTGCTTTGACATTTGAGGTTCATGCTCCCTAATACAGTCAAAAAGAAAATTCTTTATTTTCATGGTTGGATTCAATGCATTCATTGCCGCTTGAGGAATATACGCGATTTCTCGTCCTAGTATTTTAGTACGCACATCTTCTTTTGTCATACTGGTAACATGATGTTCTGTAATATGAATAGAACCAGAACGGTAGTACAGAGGCTGAATATAGAAGCCCATCAAACTTAAGGCAAGTGTTGATTTACCACAACCAGATTCGCCTGCAATTCCAAGAACTCTGCCTTCCTTAAGTTCAAGACTGACCCCGTCTACCGCATGCACTTCTTCACCAAAACGAGTTTTATAATATGCTTTAAGTTGTTCGACTTTCAATACATTTTCCATCTTTAACTCCCTAACTTGGGATTGAATATCTCATCCATCCCTAAATTCATTAAATAAAGTGAAAAAGTTGTCATACCTATTGCTAGTGCTGGTGGTATAAACGCCCACCATGCGCCTGCCATAGGTGCTTCAAACATCATAGCCCAGTTCATCATTAGTCCTAACGAAATTGTATTGTACGGGCCTAGTCCCAACATGGAAACAGAGGCTTCAGAAAGAATACCGGATGCCAACTGAATAATAAACGCCATTACCACGTAAGAGGCAATGTAAGGGAATATTTCACTAATAATAATTTTAGCTGTACTGAACCCTGACAATTTCGCAAGATTAATATGGTCTCTGTTTTTAAGTGAAGCCGCTTGTGCCCGAACCGCTCTTGCTGTCCAAGGCCAGCTAGTTAAGCCAATAATACCTGCTGTAATATAAATGCTCCTTGTATCAATACTTACCGAAACCAAAATCAAGACAATAAACGACGGAATAACCATAAACATGTTGGTAAACGCCGTAAGTGTTTCATCAAGAAAACCGCCTTTATAGCCAGAAAACAGACCAATTGCAAGGCCTACAACCGTGGCTATAATACCTGACATAAACCCAACATAAAGGCTTGTTTTGGTACCATGTGTAAGTTCCAACAGCACATCTCTACCAAAATTGTCCGAACCAAGCACTAAATCTTTGGTTGGTTCTTGAAACGCGTATGTCACCATTTCAAATGGATCTCCTGTATTAATCATCGGATAGAGGTTTGAAAACAAAATAATGAATAAAAGTACGCTCGCGCCAAACATGAATTTTTTCGATTTAAGTAAAATGTTCATTTGATGTTTCATTCTAACTTTCCTCCATCTGACTTGCTTTAATGCGCGGGTCTACGAATCCGTATACAATATCCAAAATAAAATTTGCAAGCAACACAGTTAACGTAATCATCAACGTACAGGCAGAGATAAGCGGATAATCCAGTCCCCTAATCCCTCTAAAGAGCACTGTTCCGAGCCCGGGGTAGTTAAATACAATCTCAGTAATCAGCGCACCTGCGACCATCGTTCCAAGCGATATAGCAAGTCCCGTGATTTGAGGCAGCATTGCGTTTTTAAACACGTACCGTATAATTTTTGATTCCCGAATACCCATCAATTTGGCATAACGAACATAGTCTGAATTGAGTTCATAGAGACTCATTTCCCGCATACCAATGCCTTGTCCGCCAATCATGACTAGAACAATTGAAATAAACGGTAGGAAATAATGTTTTAGTACCGACATAATAAAAGTCAGGCTAAACTCAGGGGATTGTGTATAACCGTAGGCACCTCCCGGTGGAAACCACTCAAGTTGCACAGAAAAAACATAAAGCAAAATAACAGATAATATAAAGAATGGAATAGAGCTGATAAATAGTGTTGCTGGGAAAATTAATTTATCATAAATACCTTTTTTATATGCTGCAAAAGCACCTAATACATTACCGAGAATCCACCCACAAAGTATGGCTGGTATTTGAAGTGCCAACGTCCAAGGGACTGCTGCACCAATAATGTCGTTGATTTTTCGGGGGTACATGGAAAATGAAGTGCCTAGGTCACCATGCAACAGGTTCTTTATATAAATCAAGAATTGAACATACTTGGGCTTGTCCAAATTAAACTCAGCATAAAAATTGTCATAGATATTTTTAATAGAATTCGTATCCGACATGCCCTTAGCGACTCTGCCCACAATTGTATCTACCGGATTACCATCAATCATCCTCGGAAGGTAAAAATTCAACAAAATCGCAACTACGAGGGTTATTGAATACCAAATGAGTTTTTTTGAGAAGTACTTGCCATAATTATTCATCGTTCACCTCTAGGTTATACGTAATTTTTTATAAAAATATACAGATTTCAGCAACTTCTTGAAATCTGTATATTTTAATGCAACCTGACTAACTGGCGTTACTCATTTGTAATTTTATAAAGTGCTCGGATACCGCTGCTGTCAAATAGAAATGCAGGCATATCCTTATCCGAATAAGTTGGGAACCCTTTCCAAACCGTCTCATTTACAGTGTAGTAGTAAGTTGGACGGTACATTAATGGAATGGTTGGCACATCTTCTAAGTAAATTTGATTAAGTTCTGTGTAGAGTGCCTTAAGCTTATCTTGATCAGTCAGTTTAGGAATTTCAGCTAAAATTTCATTGACACGATCATTATGGTATCTGCCATAATTCCAGAATGCTTGGTCCCCAATTTCAGGAACACCAATGTCAGACATAACATCACTTGCCCGTCTCCATGGGTTTGCAGGTGTAATATAAGCTGATGGTGTGTCCATCAGAATATCAAAATCTCCTGTCGTCTTGTTATTGTCCCAGACTGGCCACTCAGGGAACTTCGTTTGAAGCTCAATACCGGCTTCCTTAGCGCTTTGCATGACTATTTCAAGCGAAGCATTCCAGTCGGACCATCCAAAAGGACATTCAAGCGTCCATGGTCCAAGGCGCGTTCCGTCTGGTAGCACACGAATCCCATCGTCACCTTTTACAGCACCGAGATCATCTAAAATTTGATTTGCTTTTGCGATATCATAGGACCACTGCTGTGATTTAATTGCACCTAAGTCCACCATATTTTTTTCTTTAGTCACATTGACAGTAATACCTGGCTCTATCATAGGAGAATAGCCGCCCATTGCTTTGTCAATAATCTCTTGGTAATTAATTGCATAAGCTAATGCCCTTCTAACTTCTTTATTCTCTAACCCTGGTTTATGTAGGTTA
>JBGSUZ010000611.1:0-2739 GCA_041753235.1 Acidaminobacteraceae bacterium | reverse complement strand
GTCGCCAGCTGGAACGTCTACATCTGGACCGATATGTCTGTAAAGTTCTGTCATGAAGCTTTGGCAGAATCTCATTACTTCTGCATCTGTTTTACCAGTTGGATCGAAGTCAGAACCACCTTTACCGCCACCGATTGGAAGGCCAGTTAAAGAGTTCTTGAAGATTTGCTCGAAGCCGAGGAATTTAATGATGCCGATGTAAACTGACTTGTGGAATCTGATGCCGCCTTTGTAAGGTCCGATAGCGCCGTTGAACTGAACTCTGAAACCTCTGTTAACTTGAAGTTTACCAGCGTCGTCTACCCAAGGAACTCTGAAAGAAATTTGTCTTTCTGGTTCAGCGATTCTCTCGAGAATGTTAGCTTCTACCCACTCAGGGTGTTTTTCGAGAACTGGAGCAAGTGAACCGAATACTTCTTCAACTGTTTGAAGGAACTCAGGCTCGTTAGCGTTTCTCTTTTGGACGTTTTCGTAAACTGATTCAATGTAAGCTTTTACGTTAGACATCTGAACATCTCCCTTAAAAATAATTTATTTATACTAAAATATAAATAACCAATTAGATAATATTTTATGCAGCTTGTTAAAATATTATTAATTTTACAAAATTATTGTAGCACATTCTAAAATTATAGTAAACCATCTATCAATTAAGAAAACTTAAACTTTTAACTTGAAGATTTACAGAAATGACATTAAGTCGCGTCATATACTCTAAGGACTCAAATACATCTTTCTGTACTTTCTCTGCAGTCTTCATCACCATAGTCCCAAATTTCATGGACACGTCTATCTCTAACTTGATTTGTTCCTCATGCTTATGAATACGTATGCGATGGATGTCCGTTATGTCTTCATTTAATTGACAAGTATGTTCTACAATCTGAATTATGACGCGATTGGATATGGTGAATTTCCCCATATAACTAAACGTCGGTCTAACGATTGTCTTTTCACCAATCTCGGTCTCGTGCTCTTTTCTACGAATAATCGTTTTTACAGAATCTAAAAAATAACCACTAAAATCTCTTTTGATTTCAACCGTTGGCAATGGGATAACGTGTTTACCATGTTTGAGACGACTTTCCCTAGCTAAGTGAATTTCTTCCTTAGTAGAAATTTCGTCAATATATATGATTTCGCTAATTTCGCCAAGGTGTAGGTTGGTTGCAATATTTTCAACCATCTTATCTGAAGTACCAATAATCATTAACTTTTCTGGTTGAATAAGACGCAAAGCCTCTTGAACTTCAAGTCGGTGCTCCTCATATTGGAAGATAGCACGTCTGACAGCTGACAAGCGTGTTGATTCACGTTTTGCAGACTTTCCTGCAATTCGCTTAGACTCACAAATAAGCAGCCCGTCATCTATAATGTAACGTATTCCTTTAGAAAAAGCTAAATTCATTGCCTTATGACTTTTACCGGTACCGCTTTCACCAACTAATGCAACGACTTTCATGAAGATCAATCCTCACTTCCCATTGTAATTTGATTATAACAAAAAAGCCAATAAAATATATTTAAAAAACACGGTAAATCACCTTTTTTTTTTCATAATGAAAAAAAACTTGCAAAAATAATTAATAAAGCGATGTACAGGTTTAATTGAGAGTTATTCTCACGAAATCCCCCCCTACCTGTTTGACAAGTAGAATGATTGATTTTACAGGAGAGCATTACCTAACATGCGTTAATATATAATGATTCTCATTATATATTAACGTTTTTTTGTATATTTTTGCACAAGTTTGATTGTGAGCTACTATGCCTTTGGGTATAATCGGCGTAGTGGTCTAGTGACCTCAAAACAAAACACTTATTTTTAGGAGGAAATTTATTATGGCATACGTAATTAAAGATTCTTGTATCTCTTGTGGCGCTTGCGAGCCTGAGTGTCCAGTAAGCTGCATCACTGCTGGTGATAGCATCTACGTAATCGATGGCGGTTCTTGCATCGACTGTGGCGCTTGCGCTAACGTTTGTCCAGTAGACGCTCCACAACCTGAGTAGTCTTATTTTTGCCCCTTTGGGGGTTGTTTTAGAGTGAAAAGGGCATCAACAAATGACTATCAGTCATTTGTTGATGCCCTTTTTTATTTCATTTAATCTAAATACACTTTAGTAATTTTAATACTTCAGTTAATTTATATAGATTTTTTTAACATTTTTTCATATATAACTAAAGAATATTTGCAATTTAGTCGATATTTGTTAATGTAAAAATCACCCACAGCCAAACAATAGATTTTTGGCTAATTTGACAAAAAGGAGTTTAGAACATGGCAAAAAGAAATCTGCACAAAAGCTTCATGGCAACTATTTTACTCTTAGCATTCTGTTTTAGTGTATTTTCTGTAGGGGCATATGCTGCAGACGATAATCCGTTTGCTGTAAAAATTAACAACACGGAACTTAGCTTTGCTACACTGGTATATGTAGACGGTGACAAGGGCGACGACACTGCTGGTGATGGAACTGAGGTAAAACCTTTTAAAAGTTTAAAAAAAGCGGTAGATATTTCTCCTCAAACAGGCGGTGCTGTTATATTAAAAGGGGAAGATAAATCAGATGTGGTGGTAACAAAGGGCAAGAAGTTAACCATTATAGGTGATTATTTGAAATATAAATCTTCAACTACAGCTGCTTTTTGTAGCGTACGAACAAGTGCTTACAGTACTAGCGATGATGATTTAAAGTTTTATGGTATATTTTTTAATCATCCAGTCAGCCCAAACG
>JBGSUZ010000610.1:0-4379 GCA_041753235.1 Acidaminobacteraceae bacterium | reverse complement strand
GTCGCCAGCTTCAATACGACTAAGTACTTCCCGAGCATCATTCGTGCCTAGGTAAGCCACTAGGCCACCTTTACCGCGCATTTTAGTCTTAAGTTCTTTTTCTGTATATTTGCCAGAGAAAGCAAGTTTTGCCACATCGCCTACAGGCAAGCCGCCTGCACGCTCAGGTGAAAAAGGTCCCATCTCATTGGCGTTATTTGCATCTATAATTTTGCCTTTTTTCATAGGCACTACTGAAATACCGCCACCTAAGTGGGCAACAATCAGGTTCAAGTCTTCAATTTTAACCCCTTTGTCATGGGCTACATTATGAGCAATTGCTCTAATGTTGAGTGCATGTACCAAAGATTTTCTTTTAATTTCAGCCATACCCGAAATTCTTGCCACTGGCTCAAACTCGTCAACAGCTACCGGGTCTACAATATAAGCTTCTACACCCGCTTCATCTGCTATGCTTCTAGCGATAAGACCACCAAGGTTAGAGGCATGCTCGCCTTGAATTCCTATTCTAAGGTCTTCCATCATCGCTTCTGTCACTTTATAAGTACCACTTGGCATTGGCTTTAAAAGTCCGCCTCTGCCTATTACAGCCGCTAAGCTGTCTAAGCTGTAACCCTCACCAGTCATCCAATCCACAATCATATTCTTCCGATACTCATATTGATCGGTGATGTGATCAAATTTCTCAAGTTCTTCAGCCGAGTGGTTCAGATTATACTGAAGGACATTTTCACTTCCCATAAATATGGCGACTTTTGTTGATGTTGATCCTGGATTAATAACGAGTACATGTGTTCTTGGCATGGGCCACCTCCGAATAATGTAACTTTCCTCTAGCATCACTCCATACTATTCTAATGCAATTCACGTGCCAAAAAATAAAAAAAGCGCAGAATGCATCTGAAGTGACTGGGAACGTTGTATACAAAATTAATTTGACACACATCCCCAAAAGTCCTTTTCAGATAACTGCAACTTTTTTCATGCAATATGTTGCACTTATTATTTTACAAGTGCAAGTTTTTTCAGTTTATAATATAAGCTTCGTACAGATATGCTTAATTGCTCCGCCGCCATCTCTCGATTTCCGCCGCAGGCAACCAAAGTCGCCTTAATAATTCTCGCCTCTGCTTCCGCCATTAGTTCATCCAAACTTCTATTGTCCAGATGCTCGCTGACCGTTATAGCCTTCTCGTATTCCTTGTTGAGCCGCTTCTGCGACTGACTGGCCCTGAGTTGGGCTAACGCTGGCAAGTGACTTGAATTAATAGTCTTTTCAGCAATCTTCATGTTGATTATTGCTCTTCCAACAAAGTTTTCAAGTTCCCGAATATTTCCCGGCCAATCATAGGCCCAAATTGACTCCATTGCCTCGTCTGAAATATCACTGACATTTCGCCCATATTCCTGATTGAATTTTTGAATCAAAAAATCTACCAGTTCAGGAATATCCGCTTTACGGTCTCTCAGCGGCGGAATTTGAATAGGAAATACATTGAGTCTGTAATAAAGGTCTTTTCTGAAACTCCCCTCAGCAACCGCCTTTTCCAAATCTACATTAGTCGCTGAAATAACCCTTACATCGACTGGAATGGACTTTGAACCACCCACTCTTATAACTTCCTTTTCCTGCAGCACCCGAAGTAGCTTAGTCTGCATGGTAAGACTAATTTCACCAATCTCGTCCATAAACAGCGTCCCACGGTCTGCTCGTTCGAAAAGTCCCATGCGTCCACCTTTTGCCGCACCAGTAAACGCACCCTCATCATAGCCAAACATTTCACTCTCTAGCAGGCTCTCTGTTAACGCTGCACAATTCACCCTTACAAATTGATTATAGCGTCGTGCACTTGCATTATGAATTGCATGGGCAAACAACTCCTTACCCGTACCACTCTCACCTCTGAGAATGATCGTCGCCGGAGTTTCTGCAGCCATCCTAGCTTTCTCCACCGCTACTAAAAGTCCGCTGTGACGGCCCTTTATGTCCTCAAACGTGTATTTCGCTTCAAGGTTTCGAATAATCTGCTTTGCTTGATCAAGTTCGCCTAACAATCGATTAATTTCAGACAAATCGTGAATAACCGCCACACTGCCGCGCAGTTCCTCATTAACAATAATTGGCGCCGCTTCAACCAGCACTTCTTTTTTCATATGTCCCGTACGAATACGTGTGCTTTGAACCGCCTTGCCAGTCTCAAGTACTTGCAGATGCACGCTGTCACCACCGCTCATATCCACTGTACAATGACGTCCTACAACATCCTTTTCCGTGTAACCCGTTATGCGGGTATAAGCTGGATTAATCATCACCCCATACCCATTTTGATCTACAACCGAAATAGCGTCTTGGGTCGCATCGAATATCGCCGTCATCAGTCCCTGCATTTCCTTGAGATCTGTTATTTCTTCTGCAAGCTCCATAACCTCAGAGATATCTCTAAATACAGCTATAGCACCAATAATCTCATCTTTTTCATTGCGCACAGGCATTCTATTCGTGACAATAACCGTATCTCTCAGTTTTTGCCTTTGATTAAGCTCAGAAATACCCGTCTTAAGTATAAATGGAAGACGGGTATTTTCAACAATTTCTTCTATAGGTTTTCCGATGACCGCTTCCGAGTCTTGTCCCGTCAGCATACCAGCAGCTTTATTAAATACAGTAATAACGCCCTTTTTATTCACGGCGATCATAGCATCATGGGTAGCGTCTAATATCAGCTCAATTTCCTTCTTCATGAAACGCCCTCCTAATTCTTAACACCCTCCACGTCAATAATGTTAGGTACAACAGTGATTGATTCAGTTTGAAGACTGCTTGAAACCGTCACTTTAATCTTGTTTGGTCCTTCCTTAAGTTCGCCCGCATCAGCTTCTAGTTGCAAATCTGCATTTTCAAGTTGATTCAGTACCGAAGTCACCGCCATCACTTTAACCGTGAGACTACGCCCTAAATCCGATAGTGTCACATTCATTCCACTTGGCAGATTGAACCATTTAATATCACTTGCAGTAAACACTAAAGTTTTTTCTTCAAGTTTCTCAATCGCCAACTCTACCTTAACCGCCTCAGGAACACCCAAGACACTCACGTCACTAGGCGTTACCAACCCAATACTAAGTGTCTGACTTTCGGTTAATCCACTCAAGTCAACAGGTTTTGTTTGAATCACTTTAATTTCCTTAGCTGCCCCAACTTTTCCTTTAAGTGCAACAATTTTAGGGGTTACAGTAATATTGGTCACCTTATAACCTACTGGCAAATTACCCGCCAAATCAACCTCTATCTCAGCGTTGTTTTCTCTTAGAACCCCTAGGGTTGCTGAAACGTTGTTGCTACTCAAATTGACACCTTCAACTTCTTGTGCATTTTGATCTATTGACTTTAATGCAATACTAGCGGTTACATTGTTTTCGATAGTAGATAAATCTACTACCCCAATAACACCAGCTACTTGCTTGACATAAGATTCCGGACCTCGAACGACCACAGTTTCAGGACTGAGCTTTACTTCACCTAAGCTCTCTCCCTCAGGCAGTTTGCCTACCGTTTTGATTGTTACCTTTCTCGTTGCCTCAACAAGGTGGTCAATGTTCATTTGAACCCTATTTTCCGATAGCTCTTCAATCACTACATTGTCCGCAAATATTTTCTTATTGATTGGGAAATAATTATTCCCCTTATGGAAGTCTTTCAAATCTGCTGAAAGTATAATATCCTCAGCAGTAACACTCATGACCGCTTTTCTGCGCCCTTTGACCTTTACAGATACCACCGGCACTTTTTGATCCAAAATGGTATAACCACCACTCTGAATACTTTCTTGATTTAAAATTTCAACCTGTAGGTTAGGCAACGTCCGCACCATTTCTGGGTTAACCTGATCCATAACATACAGCCAAAAGATAATGGCAAATAGCACCGAAAGTATTTTAGGCATCGTTTTCTTCTTGAAATTGCTTTCGCTAAAAACCTTTTTATAGTGATCAATCTTTTTGAGTGATATCATCTTTAAAAATCCACCTCTTTTTCAATAGGGGTTTAGTCTGCTCTGTCATAAATCCATTTCGAATAACCATTGTAAGCCCATTGGCATCTAAGTGTCTAGTCAACTTACCATTCATAGCAACAGAAATTGTCCCCGTCTCTTCCGACACGATAATAACAATTGCATCTGACTGTTCTGCAATCCCTATCGCCGCTCTGTGCCTTGTTCCCAATTCCTTACTGATGCTCTGGGTTTCAGACAGTGGTAAAAAACATCCCGCCGCCATCAGTCTATCTCTTCGAATAATGACCGCACCATCATGTAATGGCGTATTCGGTATAAATACGTTAATTAACAATCCAGAAGTAATCTGACCGTCAATCTTCA
>JBGSUZ010000609.1:0-4986 GCA_041753235.1 Acidaminobacteraceae bacterium | reverse complement strand
TGCTGGTCTATTCAGTGGCTCAGAAAAATTTCTGTCCAAGTAATCTTACCAAATATTCATTATTCCCATATAATGATATCAAATATTCATCTATCTGAACAGCGTAAACTGGAAATAGAGTTTAGAAAATTTTGAAGCAATTTCTCAACGTACATATTTAGAATGGGCACAATTGAACTGGGGTATAATACAGCTAACAACGGCGGTACTAAAAGGCGGTGAGTTGGTGCAATTACTTCAAAAAAATAATAAGGTACATTTCAGAGTCGTAGCATTTTTAATAATATTAGCCGCTTTCTCAGTGTTCATATGGGTAAGCCAGCCAGCTACATTTAGTCATTTGGTTATGAAAGTAGCCAGTTCATCGGCTGAAACGCAAGGGGTTGCGGCTCACTCGGGCTTAAAGATTCAGTTTGAAAGTCCTGAAAGTGCAAAAGAACTCAATTGGTTCTCAGGCATGTGTCTTTACAACGAAATGGGCTTAACTGAAAAAGATTTGGGTCTTAAGGGGAGCAAACCTTTTGACTTGTCCATTTACTATACTTTTGGTGACTTTAAAAATGGTAGGTCACTTATTTATGATGTGGACTCAGAATACCATAACGCTTTTTACGGCGCTTACCTAGTAAAAGGACTAGGCGATATTTCCGCGAGCCACGATGCACTCAAAGCAGTTGCGAAATTTGACTATACACAGTTGATTCTTAGGGGACTGGGGTATTCAGAACCGAACATTCCATTTGAGACGGTTACGACAAGTACTGAAAGTAAGGTCACTTACTGTGGTTTCCGCGACTGGACTCGGTGGGATGCGACAATTCAGACGCTTTCGGTTAATCACAGGGTGACTTCAAATTTGCCACACTATATACAATTTGGAAAACCTAATCAGTCTGAGCAGACACCAGAATTTGAGGCGACGCAGATTTATGGACGCATGTATGCACGTTACTTTAAAGAAACAGAAGTTTGTGTTATTTATTATATATTGACCCCTGACAGCAGGTTATTAGAGCAAACTGACGAACAACTGCTTTCTGGAACTAGGATTAATCAACAAAGGGAGGTGCAGCCATGATTCTATTAGATCAAGATGCCTACAAAGCACAAATGCAACAATTAGCAGAACGCGCATGGGATCTGAGACGTTCTGAAAGAGAAGAGGCTGCTCTTGCCTGTGAAAAACTACTACAATTAGCCGAAGTGACAGACGACAAGGAGTCTCTTTCCGTGGGTCAACTGGTAAGGGGGCTTTTGGCGCTTTATATTGGAAAACAAGAGGAAGCACTAGTTGACATAGAGCAGTCTTATGCCTATTTTTCTGAAAAGGGTCACCCACTGTGGCGCGTAAGGTGTCTTAACTCACTTGGGTATGCCCACGTTGTAGCAGGTACTTTAGGTGAGGCTTTAGTTTATTGGAATGAAGGGTTAGAATTATCCCGAAAATATAAGTTTGACGAAATGACAGGTTTTTTGCTTTACAATATTGGAGACTTGCAAAAGGCCGCCTTCAAACGTTATGAAGACGCTTTGCTTTGTTTTATAGAGGCTTCTGAATATTGCAAAGAGGGTCAAGAGGCTCATTCGATGTGTGGGCCTATTTTAGCGAGCATCAGTGAGTGTCAGGCACATCTGGGCAACAATAAAGAAGCCATGTTATTTGCCGAAAAGGCTATGACCATGGCGATAAAACTAAATGACAATATTTCCATCGGTTTATGCGCTCAAATGCTTGCAAGCCTCTATATAAAACTTGAAGATTTAGACAAAGCAAAGATGTATTGTATGCAGGGTCTTGAGGTTAGAGAACGTATTAATGATAAGTTTGCGATGGCAAATTCTTTACTTGTTTATTCAGATGTACTACTTAAGTCAGGAGAGCCCAAAGCTGCACTGACTCAGGCCAAATTGTCACTTGAAATAGTAGAAGGGCTTAAGAGCACTGTGATTAGCGATGTAATCTACGAAGTAATGGCACAGGCTTATGAAGCTTTGGGTGATTATAAAAACAGTAGCGAGTGTTACAAAAACTTTGCAAAGGCACAGGCAAGCCGTTTGAACGGAGAACTTGATGAGAAGCTCAATTTAATGACCGCAGAAATGCGCTTTGATGTGCTAAAAAAGGATGCAGAGATTCATCGACTTAAAAATGTGGAACTTCGGGAAAAAAATGAAGAAATTGAGGCCATAGCTGAAAATTTATCTGATACGTTGAAGATTCTCGAGGAAACCCATGAACAACTGATTCGCTCAGAAAAAATGGCATCTTTGATAGGCCTAGTTTCTGGTGTTGCCCATGAAATCAATACACCGCTAGGAAATGGCATTACTATGCTGTCCTATATAAAAGAAGCTCAGCTGAACTTAAGAAGAGCTTATGATTCACAACAGCTCATGCGCAGTACGATGCAGGAGTATTTCGACAACATGAACGAAGCGGTTGGGCTACTAGACAACAGCCTGAGTAAAGTTGCGCAAATCATAAAGAGTTTTAAAAAGATAGGATTTCACGCGAGGCAAGAAGGCATTACAACTCAAAATGCAAAAAGAATGCTTATGGAGTGGGAACTTGGACTCAACCAAAAGGAGCAAGAGCAACCTCGTGTATCAATAAACTGCAGCGAAAACGTATTTATTACGACAGACTTCAGTGCCCTTACCGAAATTTTGGACGAGTTGTACCTCAATGCCAGACAACATGCTTTTACTGGTTCTGATACAGGTAGCATTGCTATAAATATGGAGATGGAAGCCGATGAAATTTCTCTGGTCTTTTATGACAACGGCGTTGGTACCTTTAAGTCGGAGGACCAACATCTATTTGAACCATTTTACAAAGGCAGTAGTACCAATGCCGGTATGGGTCTAGGCCTGCATATGGTATATACGTTGGTAACATTAGCGCTGCATGGTATAATTGTTAAGAAGGAGTCTGGGCAAGGAACTTGTTTTGAAATTCGGTTTAAAAACATTAAATACTAATTGACTTAAGTTGGGGGCTATATGACTAAAACAAAAGTTTCCAATAAAGAAGGAACGCGTTGGGTAAACTTTTCCTATGGCGAAAACGGCATCTTGTTGTCTATTTCTATTAGTTCAAAATAAGGGGTAAAAAATGAAATTTAAAAAGACTGGTCAATGGGCCTTAATGAGTGTGTTGTTGTGGCAAGCTTTATTTCAAACAAGCTTTGCTGCTGTAAAAGTTCCAGAAATCATCGAACTGGAAAAAGGGCCTTACTATTCTTCTGACAATTTGTATGCGGCGGCGCTGAAACTTCAAAAGACTTACCCTGAAATTATTCAGGTAGAAGTGATTGGTAAGTCTACTGACGGGAATCCTATGTATGCGGTGCGTCTTGGCAAGGACATTAAAAATCAGACAAAAGAGTCATTGCAACTACAAAATAACATACTCATTACGGCAGGGCTTCATGCCCGTGAAACCGCGAATCCGGTATTTGTAATGAAAATGATTGAAGACTATGCAAGAGACTATCAAAATGACAGCTACCTACCTTCGGTGAATGTGAAACAGTCGCTGGAGAAAACTGTGTATCATTTTATTCCTTCGTGCAACCCAGACGGGTTTGACCTTGTAAAGTTTGGTGTCAAATCGATTGGTACACCAAGCGTCAAAGAATACTATTTAAACAACGTGTCAGCACAAGATTTGAGTGTTTATAAAGCCAATCTTCGAGGCGTTGATTTGAATCGAAATTTTATGAGTGAGTATTTTGACATCCATACAAAGGTGTGGAAGGATAGGTTTAATTCGACCAAGCCAAGTTTAATTAGCTACAGACCGTCTGCCCGCTATTTTAGTGGAGAAATTGGCGCAGAGACAGAGACCAAAGTGCTGAGTCAGTACTTTTTGTCCTACGATTTTAGAGTTTACCTCTCTTATCACAGCCAAGGCAATATTGTCTATTCTGGCGCTCAATATTTAGGCCCAATTTTTGATCAGCATGCGTCGAATTATGGACATATTGCTATGGGCATTACAGGCTATCATAATGCAGTTTCGTCTGGCACAGAAACGGTATCTGCTTGGGGCTATGAGTCTGGCTATGCGGGCTATATGGCTTACAAACCATTAGTGACGGTCGAAACGCTGACAAGTGGTACAAATCCTAGCGCTGGAAAGACTTACACAAAAGAATACGCAGGCCACAAATTATATTTGGTGCCGGTAGCGCTTGCAAATCAAACCCTAAAAGAGCAGTATGCCGATGCAAAGCTTTATCGCAATGACGTCTATTTCACTGACGTATATAACCCAGATTACGCCAAGGCCTTAGCGGAGAAGTACCAAATGACTTTGGTTACTTATAAAGGCGCGCCAGCGTATAACTTGTATAAGGCAGCAGAAGAAAAACTTACTTTTACGACAGAAGCAGGTGTACCGCTTGAAGCAGCACTTCAAGTGCTAATAGTTGCAGACGGTTCTAAACTTGTAGAATTCGAGACTGTGCCTAAGGAAATTAGAGATATTTATGGACTCAGTTCTGTGTTTAGTCCGGTCGTTAAGTCGGAAAAGACCTATGTAGACTATGCCGTAATGATTGAGTGGCTAAATGCTATTGGGATTCAGACGAAGTAGTATGGCTAAATAAATAAATCAAAAAAGCTTCCAAATAAGCATTCTAAGTGCTTGTTTGGAAGCTTTTTATTTTTTAAGACCTAAACAAACGGATTAAAATACCGCCCATGATTCACAAACAAAGACACCGCAACCGTAGAAGCGAAGAATAACACCGAAACGCCTATAGCGAGGAAGTCTTCTTTGTCCAGTTTCTTGGTGTTGTACCAAGTGCGCTTGTCGCTCTTAGCAAAGCCTCGTAAATCCATAGCGTTGGTAATTAACTCAATGCGGTCGAGGGTGGAGAAAATCAGCGGAATCACAATCATAAGTGAGTTCTTAAACCGAGCGCCAAGCCCTGCTTTTTCAGACATTTCAAGCCCTCTAGCCTGCTGTGCATGGCTTAT
>JBGSUZ010000608.1:0-2488 GCA_041753235.1 Acidaminobacteraceae bacterium | reverse complement strand
AAGCCTATAATGGTGACGGCGTGCTTGTAAATTCTGAAATGATTAATGGCATGAACGTTAATGACGCCAAAGAAAAAATGATTAAATTCATTGAATCTGAAGGTCTTGGTACTAAAAAAATTAATTATAAACTCAGAGACTGGGTATTTTCTAGACAGCGTTACTGGGGTGAACCAATTCCAATCATCCACTGTGAAAAATGCGGTGCGGTGCCAATGGATGAAAAAGATTTGCCACTGATGCTTCCAGAAGTTGAAAGTTATGAACCAACAGAAGATGGCTCAAGTCCACTCGCTAAAATTGAAGAGTGGGTCAACGTGGCTTGTCCATGTTGTGGAGGTCCTGCAAAGCGTGAAACGGATACAATGCCACAGTGGGCAGGTTCAAGCTGGTACTTCCTCAGATACATTGATCCTCATAATAACGAAGAACTTGCAAGTCAGGAAAACCTTGCGTACTGGCTTCCAGTTGACTGGTATAACGGCGGTATGGAGCATACAACACTTCACTTACTTTACTCAAGATTCTGGCATAAGTTCCTCTTCGACATTGGTGTAGTTTCAATGCCTGAGCCTTACCAAAAGCGTACGTCTCACGGTATGATCCTTGGCGAAAACGGTGAGAAAATGTCCAAATCAAGAGGTAATGTAGTCAATCCAGACGAAATAGTAGACAACTTTGGTGCAGATACGTTAAGACTATACGAAATGTTCATTGGAGACTTTGAAAAAGCGGTGTCTTGGCAGGAAAACGGCGTTAAAGGCGCTAGACGTTTCTTAGACCGTGTTTGGACGATGATGGACTTTATGGTAGACGGGGACAGCATTCAACCAGAAGTTGAAACACTTATGAACCAAACCATCAAAAAAGTAACGGAAGACTATGAAAACCTTAAGTTCAATACGGCAATTGCTCAAATGATGACTTTAGTCAACGAGCTTTACCGTCTCAATAAAGTAACTAAAAAGGAAATGGGCATACTGGTTACGTTACTTAACCCAGTTGCACCTCACCTTACAGAAGAATTATGGGAAACATTAGGCAATACCACACAATTGACGACGCAACCATGGCCTAAATATGACGAAAGTAAACTTGTCGATGATGAAGTTGAAATCGTTATACAAATCAATGGTAAAATCAAAGAAAAATTGATGATTTCCAAAGATGCAACCAAAGAAGTTCAAGAAGTAGCTGCGCTTGAGCTTGAGAAAATCAAAGACGCGATGGCGGGTAAGACAGTCGTCAAGATGATCACGGTACCGGGTAAACTGGTCAACATCGTGGTTAAATAATCGGAGGAAAACAATGGGTTCAAAATTACATCCCACACTAAGCGCTTTTATCCCCTTTGTTAAGGGGTTGGCAGAAACATTTGGCAGCAACTGCGAAGTGGTACTTCATGACTTTACAGAGCTGCAAAAATCCATTATCGCCATAGAAAACGGTCATGTCACGGGCAGAAGTGTCGGCAGCCCGATGATGGAAGCATCACTAAAACTCTACGTCAACGACAAAGTAGACGAAGACAATATTAATTACACCGGAAAAAGCGCTGACGGTCGTGTGCTTAAATCATCTACCATGTTTATCAAAGATGAGCAGGCACAAGTATTGGGATGTCTGTGTATCAATTACGATATCACTGAACTCGTCGCGGTACAGCGGGTCATGAATGACCTGATGAAGGTTTCTGGTAACGATGTAGGCGATAAACAGATTGAAAATAGTGACCAAGTCATTAATGTCGTCAGCAGCGTCCTTAAAGACATCGTTAACGATACAATTCAAAGTAACGGTAAACCGATCATCTACCTCAGTAAAGAGGAGAAGGTTTCAATAGTAGAAATTCTCGACCAAAAGGGGGCATTCCTCATTAAGGGAGCCATCGATTACGTCGCAGAAGTCCTTTGCGTTTCTCGCTATACCATTTATAATTATTTGGACGAGATTCGCGAAGCAAAATAGAAGGAGGAATATTCACATGTTAAAAGTTATTCAAACACAATCCGCACCAGCTGCAGTAGGCCCTTACTCACAAGGTATGCAGGTGGGCAACTTAGTATATGTTTCAGGTCAGCTTCCGTTAGTACCTGAAACTGGTGAACTTGTTACAAGCAGCATTGAAGCGGCTGCAAAGCAATCACTTGACAACTGTAAGGCAATTGTTGAAGCTGCTGGTTCTAACTTTAATCAAGTTGTTAAAGTAGAAATCTTCTTAAAAGATATGAACGATTTTGCTAAGGTTAACGGCGTTTACGAAACTTATTTCGTAGAACACAAGCCTGCAAGAGCGGCTGTAGAAGTAGCAAGACTTCCGAAAGATGCAATGATCGAAATTCAGATGATTGCTTACGCAGAGTAGTACTAGAAAGTATATTTGAGCAAAGAAAGGTGGTGTTGCAAATCTAAGAAATTAGATTGCAGCACCACCTTTGTTCGCACTTATTGGTCTATCTTGTGTTCATTTGCGGATGTCCGATTGGAG
>JBGSUZ010000607.1:0-1966 GCA_041753235.1 Acidaminobacteraceae bacterium | reverse complement strand
ATAATTTTCGCCGCGTCAAGTGCAGAACCGCCGCCAATTGCAATAATCCAGTCTGGGCCGAATTCAGCCATTTCTTTGCCGCCTCTGATAACCGTTTCTATAGAAGGGTTTGGCTCAACGCCGTCCACTATCGAAACTGACATGCCAGCTTTTTCAAGTTGTTTTTTAGCTTCGTCTAGGAAACCAGCACGCTTCATTGAGTTGCCGCCCGTTACTAACGTCGCTTTTTTTCCTTCTAAGGTTGAAAGATAAGATAACGCACCTTCTCCGTAAATAATGTCCTTAGGTACTCTAAATCCTTGCAATGCCATAATATTGTCCTCCTCGAACTTATAGTGGTTTTATTGTTTTATTGGTACTACGCTAATTTTTGAATTGTACTGTCCTCTCACTTTTACTATAGGATATTGTTAAATTTTCGTCAATACTAATTATAGATTTTAAAACGCTATTGACTTGCTGAAAGCGTTTATTTATTATTGAATTGCAAGTTAATTGTACGTTCTTGTTAAAATAAAAACTAACTCATTTTTAGAAAAACAGCTTATTTTTGAATTTTATTGTATATTTTTTAACGGCTTATAGGAGGCTTTATGCTGCGCTCATTTGACTCTGAACTCGAAAAATTAAATGGTTTTGAGACCGATTTTGTGCGGATTCTTTACTATGATTTGCCTAAAAATTACTCAGGTACTTATCAGTCCTATGGCTATTCCCGTATTTGTACCATATTAGAAGGTGAAAAACATATCGCCGTCCGCAGTAAGGAATTTACTTATGACAACGAACAAGCCCTTGTACTGCCCTCTCATTCAAAAGTCCATATGACTATAGAAAAACCGACCAAAGCGCTAGTCTTTGAACTAAGCGATGAGCTCATACAAACCGTTGCAAAAAATGTCGAATTGCCTGAGCCAGTACAGGTAAGTTCCAAACCCTTTACAGAGGTACTTATCGGAAGCCAAGACAGAAATATACGCGAGGATATTTTGCAGCTTATGCAAATTGGTGCACAAAAAGAACACAGAGAACGGTTTCTAATCGACCTCTACGCACAAAAGCTGGTTTATCATTTGCTTCATTCTAAACAGACTGGCAGTATGATGATGACTCAGACGATTAACCCGATGAAGCGCGCCATTGATTTCATGGAAAAACACGTCCATGAGCCGATCTTAGTCAGCTCAGTTGCAAAGACGGTTAACATGAGTGAGTCCAGTTTCAGCCATGCCTTTAAAAAACAAATGGGCACGACGCCACAAAAATACATGCATAAAATTAAGCTTAGCCGTGCTGTTGAGCTACTCTCAAGAAAAAGCGTCACAGACACCGCCTATGAACTGGGCTATGAAAACCCATCTCACTTTATACGCCTTTTTAAAGAAGCCTATGGCATTACGCCCAAGCAGTATCAATTGAATCCGTTATTACCTAAATAAAGCGCAGGTCTCTTCACCACTAGGACACTGCGCTTTTTGTTATTATTTTTTCAAATAGTTTTATTAAACACATCAATTTTCTCTATCATCAGTCCTATTACTGCTTGCTATACTTATAACTGTTACTACTATTGAAATTAGATAACTGGAGGCTATTATGTCAGATCAAGCAATGCGCCTAGTGGCACTTGAAAACTGCGTCGTCGAAATGGAAGATGAATGGGTTGTGGAAGTTGCCAAGCAATACATAGAAGCAGGTTTTGATGCTTATACCGGAATAGAACAAGGCCTATGCAAAGGCATGGAGCGAGTAGGTGTCCTCTTTGATGAAGAAGAATACTACATCCCTGAGCTATTGCTATGTTCAGATGCCATGTACGCTGGCATTGAAGTCCTTGAACCCCATATCAACCGTGAAGGCGCTGCGGCACCGCTAAAAGCTGTCGTTGGCGTCGTTGAAGGCGATACCCATGACATTGGCAAAAATATTTTTAAAATCATGCTGCAAGCCAACGGTTTTGAAGTCC
>JBGSUZ010000606.1:0-3647 GCA_041753235.1 Acidaminobacteraceae bacterium | reverse complement strand
ACAAATCAAATTTGATTTGCTACAGGTCATTTTTTATTTGGGGGCTATTTTGCAACAGCCCCTTCTATGTGTTTAAATTTGAGTTGTTGGTTCTTTTGGTAGAATCAGTTCCTTCTCAACCATCGTATCTAAAGTATTAGCAAATAAATGGAATAAGTCTTCAAGCATTTTGATGTCTGTAATAATACCGTTTATTTCAAGGCACAGCTCATCTTCATTGTCTGAAAACTTAGGCCCAAAGTTCCCTTCTGAGTCTTTGATCTCAAAGTGAATATTTTTGTGCTTGAGCATACCTTCTTTTACAACTTGATTTGAAAATAATTCAATTGCCTTTTCAATCTGATCACATTTAATGACAAAAGCATCGTCAAAATCGGCGTCACCTGTTTTTATGTCCCTTGCGCCTACCAAATGACCCACTCTGCTTAAAAAGCCCTCTTTGTGTACTTTAAATCTAAAAGCATTTGGATTAACAATAGGTGCTCTAAAACGGGTGCTGTAATAGCCTTCTTCATGACGCTCAGCTTCATCTGTATCTAAGATGATATGCCAAGGCCCGTGAACGACCTCAATGGAAATGTTGCCAGTCAGACGTTCCTCAATAAATTTACCGGTTACTTCCTCATTGAATTTTTCCCATACATCGTGCTTAGCCACTGAAAAAACGCTCATTATGTTCACCCTTTCCTTATTATAATAATCCTCTTGAAAACTCATTATGAAAAGATTGAATACTTCTTTTCCATATTTGGTCATTTTGTTTATACCCTCTATTTTTAAGAATAATAACATTGCTAAAAAAATAAGGCTGGCACTTGAACCTTAATCGGTTCGAGTACCAGCCTTTATTGTTGCTTTTAGCGTGTCTAATTCTTCCTGCGTCACGTTACGCCATGACCCTAGTGCTAAATCGTTTAGCTCCAAGTTAACAATTCGCGTTCGCTCAAGTTTTAACACTTTATAGTGGAACACTTGACACATCTTCCTAATTTGACGGTTGAGTCCTTGAGAGAGAATAATCTCAAAGGTATGCATATCTATGGCGTTTAATTTACAAGGCTTTGTAACTTTGCCATCAATTTCAACCCCGTTTGACATGCCCGTTAAAAACAGTTCATCTATAGCCCTATCCACCGTTACAACATAGGTTTTCTCATGACCATTTTCAGCTTCTAAAACCTGATTCGCCAGTTCGCCATCATTGGTCAAAAGCATCAACCCTTGAGACGCCTTGTCGAGGCGCCCCACCGGAAAGACATAGTCTGGATAGTTTAAGAATGCAATAATATTGTCGTTTACACTTTCATCCGCTGTACAGGTAATACCTGGTGGCTTGTTCAGCAACAGGTATACGAGGGCTCTTGCAACAATCGGCTCCCCATCCAGACGAATGTCGTCTGTTGGCTCTACCCACTGTCCGGGAAATCCCAATTGTCCATTGACAAAAATTCTGCCAGCTTCCAGCCAATTATTTGCTTCTTTTCGGGAGCAGTAACCTAAATTACTAAGGTATTTATTAATGCGCATTTATTTACTCTCTTTTACCACTTTAGCAATCTTTGCAATAGCTGCCTCAACAGTAAGTTCTTCCTTCTCGCCAGTCTTACGGGTTTTAAACTCTACAATGCCTTCTGGGGCACGCTTGCCAACCGTAATACCGAAAGGTAAGCCGATTAACTCCGCATCTTTAAACTTAACGCCGGGTCTTTCATTTCTATCGTCTAGTAGCACTTCAACACCGCTTGATTTAAGGGTCTCATAAATGCTCTCAGCTGTCTTTACCTGCGTTTCGTCTTTCATGTTAATGATTGTCACAACTGCGTGATACGGTGCTATAGCAACAGGCCAAATGATGCCGTTTTCGTCATAACTTTGTTCAATAACAGCTGCCATAGTTCTTGAAACACCAATACCATGTGAACCCATAACCAATAATTGTTCCTTGCCATTTTCATCTAGGTAAGTCGCATTTAAAGCCTTTGAGTATTTAGTGCCAAGTTGGAAAATGTTACCTACTTCATTACCTCTGTCTTGTTGAAGTGCCTTGCCACACTTTGGACAAGCATCTCCAACTTGAACCATAAGTAGGTCTGAAACCACTTCGCCTGTAAAGTCTCTGCCATAATTAACATTTTTCAAATGGAAGTCAGTTTCATTAGCACCTACAATGAAGTTAGTCATTTTAGTGACTCTTTCATCGACTATTACACGAATTTTTTCTTTCAAATTTACTGGACCAGCGAAACCTACTGCTGCGCCTGTAATCTTCAGAATGTCCGCTTCCTCAGCCATTTCTAAGTCATGTTCTGCAACCCCTAAGAAGTTAATTAACTTAATTGGGTTGAGTTCTCTGTCTCCCGGAATAAGTGCTGCAACAATTTCGCCTTTAACATTAAAGAGCAACGTTTTCACGAAATGATGTGATGTGAGGCCAAAAAATGTATTGAGTTCGTCGATTGTTTTTGTATTTGGTGTAGATACTTTTTCCATAGCCAGTTCAACATTTTCATTAAGTTCTTTTTTTACTTTTAAGACTTCATAAATAACTTGAGCCTTTTCATCTGTAGCGGCATAGTCGCAGTTTTCGCAGTAAACAATCTCAGTTTCGCCTATTTCCGACAAGGCAATAAATTCGTGTGAGTCACTACCGCCCATAGCACCAGCATCGCCTTCAACGATTTTATAATTAAGGCCACAACGGTCAAAGACCTTTTCATAAGCGCCCCACATTTTAACGTAAGCTTCCTTCATGGTAGCTTCATCCTTGTCAAATGTATAAGCATCTTTCATAATAAATTCACGACATCTCATTAAACCAAATCTTGGACGCTTCTCATCTCTGTATTTGGTTTGAATTTGATAGAGGCTCAGTGGCAATTGCTTGTAAGATTTCACTTCATAGCGCACCAAATTGGTGAATACTTCTTCATGGGTTGGCCCTAAGCAAAATTCTCTCGAATTTCGGTCATATAGTTTGAACATTTCAGGTCCAAAATCTGCCCAACGTCCAGTTTCCTTCCAAAGTTCTGAAGGAATAACAGCTGACATGAGTGTTTCTTGGGAATCAATTGCATTCATTTCTTCGCGTACGATATTCTCAATGTTTCGAATTACTCTGTAGCCTAAAGGTAAATACGTATAAATACCAGCCGCAAGCATTCGAATCATACCTGCTCTTAGCAATAATTGATGACTTGGAAGCTCCGCGTCCGTAGGTACCTCTCTTAGCGTAGGCGCATAGAGTTTGGTCATTTTCATAGTGTTGTTCTCCTTTTATAGTTAGACTCATTCATTAACGATTAAAATACACAGTACCTAATATTATATCACGATTCGCCATTATCTGAGCGCTGTGTTTTTTCTATCTTCATATAGACTTTTTGTGCAGACATAAAGGCAGTTAGTCCATCCATTGCTCTTTTAGCTTCTACTTCACTAGTGAAACTGTCTATAATCACATAGCCTGAGCCTTCACTGTCTTTTATAACCTCTAAATCTGGATACTCTGAATAGAGGGCATCCGTAATAAAGGTTAGTACTTCTGGATTCTGAATTTGCTCCGTCTTAAGCACGTACACAAATCTTAGTTTTTGGTCCTTATAGTCGGTGTCTACATCGTGGACACCTGGCGTATCTCTATATTGGAA
>JBGSUZ010000605.1:0-12960 GCA_041753235.1 Acidaminobacteraceae bacterium | reverse complement strand
CTGGTCATATTGCCGGTGTCCATCTTGGGCGGTTTCAATAGCAAACGTAAGGCAGGGTTCACTATTTTCGCGAATAAGGGTGACGGGTTTCGTACGCTGTGCCTTAAGCACGTCTTGACCAATCATGTCTAGCGCAAGCGTGTTCATGTCAAAGTCAGGCTGAATATAGTGGCTGACGGTTTTGCCATCTCGGAGCACCACAATTTTGTCGCATATTGCACAGACTTCTTCAAGTCTATGGGAAACAAAAATGACTGCTGTGCCTGTTGCTTTTATGCGGTCAATAGCAGACATGAGCAGCTGAACTTCTTCTGGGTTGAGAGCCGATGTAGGTTCATCTAATAGAATCAGTTTAAGTGAGTGCTTATTGATTTCACGGGCAATCTCAATAAACTGTTTGAATGACAGTGGAAGGGTACTGACACGCCGCTCAACAGGCAGGTCAATGCCAAGCTGTGCTAAGGCGTGAGTCGCTCTTTTATGAGTCGCTGGACGGTCAATCAGCCCTAAGTGGCCTTGAACTTCCCGCGTTAGTGTAATGTTCGTGCTCACATCAAGACCTTCAAAGAGGGAAAGTTCTTGGTGAACCATGCCAATGCCCAGCCGACTGGCGTCTTGAGGGGTGTTAATAGATACGAGCATACCCTGTATAAAGACGTACCCTTCATAGCCGCCGCTCATTTGAATTTTAGATGCACCGGACAATAGGTTGAGCAGGGTGGACTTACCAGAGCCATTTGCGCCAATCAGGCCAATAACTTCACCAGGGGCAATGCTGAGATTAAAATCGTCTAGGGCTTTATGCGTGCCATAATTTTTGGACAAACCCCTCAGCTTTATAAAGTTTTCCATGAGCGGCCTCCTTTTTGAGTGTTCTAAATAAGGTATATTAACATAAGAATAAGGCTGACTTGCGTCAGCCTTACAGGTTTAGTAGAGGATAGAATCCATTACAAATAAGAAATAGTTTTTCGTTTCAGGTTTCATGGCTTTAAAGTCAACAGTGACATCAAACGTATCCTTAGCGAATTGATTGAGGAATTCTGGCGTCATGACATCTTCTTTTGTTTTACCGTTGTCGATCATGTACTTCGAAAGTTCAACAGCGTATTCAGGTAAGAAGATTGTTGCTGGAATTGGCCAGTTGCCTAAACGTCCGGTCATGCCAGCTGCTGTAACTTTTTCTTTAATCATCGCATTGATTTTTTCAAAGTTACCTGCATCGGCTTCAGGAATTTCTAAGTTCAGTACGGTTGGGTAAGCTTGTGTCGGTGTTGGGCAGCACTGCTCTGCTACCATAAATTTAAGTTTAAACGCTTCGTCAATGATTACGTCGTACATTGGGCAGTTGCTGCCAAAGACATTTGTGTCTGCGCCGTATTTTTCAATTTGTCTTGGTAAGTCTTCTCTGAGGAACTGTTGCATTGGGCCAACACCGTCGCCTGTTTGTGGGTCTGGTGTAACGACTTCGACAAAAGTCATGCCTAATTTTTCACAAGTCGCTTGCATCATGTCTTTACGTTTAGAAATAGATTCTTTTGCTAAGTGGGTTGGGAATGAGTAGTGAATGAAAGTCTTAGCACCCATGTCGTGGGCCTTAGTGACAATTGTTTCGCCTCTTCTAGCCCAGTCTGTGTCAAGGTTTACGTCAATGTACTTGCTCATCATGTCTGGGTCGTCCCAAATTGGCGCTGTTACGGTTAAAATATCAGGTCTAATTTCTTTGACCTTTTGAAGTGCTGGGAGTAGGCCGGACTGACCTGATACGACAATAATGGCTTTCATTTGTGCATCGTCTGCAAGGCTAGTGATTTGGCTGATAGCCGTTTGAATTTCAGCGTTGAAGTTCTCTGGCAGTGTAACGTGTTCAACCACGTCTGGGTATTTAGCCTTCATGTTCTCCGCAGCTCTGAACTCGTCTTCGCTAGTGGAGAGGGTTGGGGTAACAATGCCTATTTTGTAGGCCTCTACCTTAGTTTCGGTGCTAGTTTGCGTCGCTTCTGGTGTTTGTGTCTTTGCGCCACAGCCTGTAAGGGCAGAAACTGCCAATACGAGGACGAGGCCAAGGCTCATCGTTTTTTTTAACATGTTGTTCCTCCTAAAATAGTTGTTTGAATTATTGTTTAACCGAGAAGTTCAATGAAGGCTTCAAGGCGTGTTTGAATCTGACCCATGTCTGACTTTGAGTAATCGGTTTCAATGCTGATGTAAGGCTTACCGAGCTGTTGTTTCACGAGCTGGCTCACGGTAGCGGTTTCTACATTAAAGGTATGACAGGCTTGAAGAACCACGTCCACCACACCATCTATTTGATAGTCATTGACAATGCGCTCTATCAACGTCATTCGGTTAGGGTTTGGCGTCATACAAGAACAGCCTGTATTTAAGTATTTGTAGGCAAGGGCTTCAATAGGGTCGCCCGTTTCTTCGACCAACAGGTCAGTTGTACGAATTGCACCGCAGTTTTCAAAAGCCACAACGACAGCGCCGGCATCTTCAATAGCACCAAGGACTTTTTCGGTTACGCCGCCAATCGGACAGCCAGTAATCATGATGCGTGGGGCGGATTTTTTAATCTTATGTTCACCGCGTTCATAGGTGGCAAGGGCTTCGGTGGTCATTTGCTTGAGTGTTTCTATGTAACCTTCCGTGTCAAAGACAAAGTCAGAACCGTCTAGAACCTTTTGAATTTCACGGCCTGTCAGGGGCGGCGGTATGAGCTTGCCCAGTTCGTAAAAATCTTTAAGGGCTTGGCGCTCTCTATTATAAAGAACAATTTGCGCTTTAATAGATTCTTCACTAATGGTCAGTTCAAAGGTTTGTTCTAGCTTTTCCTTTAGCCGCACGACTTCTCTCTTCATTAATTCAAGTGAAGTTTCACCAAACTGTGTCTTTGGCAGGTTAATCATATGGAAGGGTTTTATTTTACCAATCAGTTCGTACATTTTCTTTTTGCCATCGCAAGTAGTTTCACCTATAATAAAGTCAGCGAAGTAAAAATATGGGCAGGTGTCTGTAATGGCATGCCCGTAGCTCGACTTGATTAGTGGGCATAAATTACGCGGCAGGTGCTTCTCAGCGTCTTTAATGGTGTCTTCGCTAACGCCGCACAGGGAAACTGGAATCATGCCAGCTGCCGAAATAATCTCTTGTGGCGTAAAGGCACAGTAAACGCCAACCACTTTTTTACCTTCATCTTTAATTTTTTTTATATCTATAAAGCCATTTTTTCTAGCATCACTAAATGCTTCAAATTTCTGTGGAAGTTCTATCAAATTTTTTGACCTCGTTTCATAAAAGTATAATGCTTTTTTATATTAGTAAATATTTAAGCATAAGTAAAATCAATATAATTGATAATAATTTAACCATTATAAAATATTTCTATAGCATGGTGGGTTGTTATATAGAAATCTAATAAGCTGGTTCCTAACGTGTTCAGTAACTTCTATAGTTGTATTAAGTGAAGGAGGCGTAATTCGATGATCGAATGTCCTGAGGCAGTCGTTCTCTCAACGCAAATGAACGAACTGCTTAGTCACAAAACCATTTCAGACGTAATGGTTAATCACTCCCCACATAAGTTTGCATGGTTTTACAAAGACCCTGCTGACTATGCGAAGCGGCTGGTTGGTAAAGTCATTGAAAAAACAATCGCATACGGCGGTCTTATAGAAGCAGAGCTGGGTCAAACCCGTTTGGTCTTTGGCGATGGTGTAAACCTGCGCTATCACCCACCGGGTTCAAAGAGAAATCCAAAGCATCAGCTGATGCTTGAATTTGAAGACGGGTCAGCACTGACAGGTTCTGTTCAAATGTATGGGGGGCTTTGGTGTTTTGAAGCGGGCACTTTTGAGAACCCTTACTATTTAATTGCTAAAGAAAAGCCTTCTCCGCTGAGCACAGCGTTTAATGAAACCTATTTTGAGGCATTGCGTACGAAAGAAGGGGTCGGCAAACTGAGTTTGAAGGCGTTTTTAGCTACAGAACAGCGCATACCAGGCTTTGGCAATGGCGTATTGCAAGACGTGCTGTTTAGAGCAGGTTTCCACCCAAAGCGGAAACTTGACAGTTTGAACGACTCTGAAAAAGCGCAGCTATTTACAGCAATTAAGCAGACCTTAAAGCAAATGGCAGATGAAGGCGGTAGGGACACGGAGACGGACTTAAACGGCAATGCTGGTGGCTATGTTACGCATATGAGTAAGTCGGGCATTAAAAAGTCTTGTCCGGTTTGCGGCAGTGTGATTATTAAGGAAAGTTACTTGGGGGGCAGTGTTTATTATTGTCCGGTTTGTCAGCGGGTGTAGGTGTGTTGTGAACAATAACGGAGGCAATCAATGATAGAACTCATCAAAGGAAACAGACATATTTTAGAACAATTACACTATTCAAAAGAAGAAGTTTGTATAGTATCATGCGTTGAAGGAATTATGGGCAGAGCGTGGGTAGATAAACTAGATGCGCCTCTATACGGATTAGTTGCAGTAGCTGATTTTTGTTTTTTGTTAGGTGAACCGCCCGTTGCTAAAGACGCAAGTTTAGTGGCATTATTAAAGGAACGTGGGAAAAACCAAATCATCAGTTTTGATTCCGAGCGATGGTCAGAATTAATAAAAGAACATTTTCCAGAAAACCACAAATCCTTATTACGATACGCTTTCTACTGGGAGCCTGAACGATTTGACAGAGCACAACTAGAAAAGTATTTAGAGGAAGCAGACAACACATTCCCATTAGTGCCATTTGATGATTCGCTTTTCAACATAGCGATAAAGGATGATTTCACAGCAGATTTCTGTCTGTTTTATGAGACGCCAGAAGTCTTTAAAGAAAAGGGAATTGGCTATGCCTTTGTCAAAGACAATGAAATTATTGCTGGTGCTTCTTCCTACAGCTCTTGTAACGGGGCGATAGATATAACCATTGGAACGATTGACGCTTATAGGCGAAAAGGGTTGGCACTGGCCTGCGCTTCTAAATTGATATTAGCATGTATGGACAGAGGTATTTATCCTAAATGGGAAGCTGCTAATTTGGGCTCAGTGGCTTTGGCAGAAAAATTGGGTTACCGCTATAAGGGTGAGTATACGGTTTATACGATAAGATAGACGCTATTTAAATGTTCGAAATATTTCATGGAGGTTCTAATGTGTAACTGTTTAATTTGCGAAAGAATTGAAGACATTAAAAATAATAAGAATAAGTATTTCGTCAAGGAATTATCAACGGGTTATGTTGTCATTGGAGATCATCAATATTTCAAGGGCTATACGTTATTCTTATTTAAGGAACATATAACAGAACTGCATTTTGTACCTGAAAATATTCGAAAAGCGTTTCTTTATGAAATGAGCCTTGTCGGAGAAGCGGTATATAAAACCTTTGAGGCTGAGAAGTTAAATTATGAGTTGCTCGGAAATGGCGATGCACATATGCATTGGCATATTTTCCCGCGCCGAAGTGGGGATTCAGATATAAAAGGCCCAGTTTGGTGGACAGATAAAGACGTGATGTTTTCTGAAGACGTAAAACCAACGGATGAAGCGCTGGAGAAAATGAAAAGCCTTTTATTGATGAATTTGGAAGCTTTAATAGATTAGCAAATGCACCCATATTCAAAGGAGCTATACCATATGAAAAGAAAATATATTGAGGGCTATAAATGGGATTGGGTCAGCAGCTATTCGTCTCAAGTTACCTACATAGAAGACAATTACAGTGGTTACTTATCCTTTGTAGAAGTTCATGAAGTATTCGAAAAAATTAAAGTGGATTATGCAAACTCAGAGAAGATTCTGTTTGATTCAGGCTATTTCTGTCTAGTATTTTTACCGGACAATCAGAACTGGTGCGCCAGTGCCGTTTATAACTCAGAAGGTGAAATTATTGAATGGTATTTTGACATTACAAGTCATAATTCAATAGATTCCGAGGGCAGACCCTATTTTGACGACCTCTATTTAGATGTGGTGGTTTCACCAAATTTTGAGATAACATTACTGGATGAACATGAACTGGAAGCGGCTTATAAAAATGCTGAAATTACTGCATCCGAGTATCAGTTGGCTTATAAAACGCGGACTCAAATACTAAACGACGTAGTGACAGACAAAACGTTTCTAGTAGGTTTTTTCAATCAATATGTCACCACTATGAATACTCAAGGAGCGTGATAAAATTGCACGTTAAACCATTATCTGAAAATGAAAAAATAGCACTAAACGAAAGAGGTCAAAAGATAAAAGAATTGCAAGACAAAGACATATGCTTCTCTTGCCAAAATTTCGTTACAAATGATATATTTCCTGACGATGGTTTGATTTTTTATGAGGACGATTTGGTGCGGTGTCAGTTTGAAAAATATCCAAAAGCAACGGGTCATACCGTTATAATTGCAAAAGCTCATTATGAAGATATTTCTGAAATGCCTCTTGAGTTAGGCACACATATTTTAAAAATATCCGATGCGATTATAAAACTCCATAAAGAAATTTTAGGTGCAGAAAAAGTCTATATGTGCACCATTTGCGATGGCAAAAGAAATCATTTGCATTTTCAACTTTTTCCAAGATTAAAAGGTGAATCCATCGGATTTGGAAATTTTGCCAGAGAAGAAGGACTTCTTATGGATTATCACGAAACCGTAGAATGTTATAAACAGAAAATGAAGTAGATAAAAGTTATTAACGCAAAAAAGCCGAATTCGTTCGGCTTTTTCTATTGAGAATTATTTTCATCGATTAGCACCGCTTTTGCATGAGGCTTAACAAAAATGGGTAGTAAATGTGGTAAGATAAACTTAGGCATGTTCCATAAGCAGAAAAGGAGGCAGCAATATGCAAATGCAGGCAATAGAACGCGAAGCAGTGATGCAAAGAATAGATGCACTTAAAGATCAAGACTTATACATTCATTTAGAAATGACCATGGGGGCTTATACCGCGCACAAAGACAGCTCAGTCCACCCCGCGTCAAACTTTATTAAAAACGCCATGATTCGCTACAGTCATGGACATATTTCAGACAGCTTTCCCTACAGAGTCGGCCTCAAAATGAACGGCGGCTGGGTATACACGGAAGGTTTGACCCACTGGGACCCAACAGAACCAGAGCGCTTGATTCTTTCAGGCAACGACAAAGACGGCAAATTAATAGTGGCATTACAACTGAGCAAACAACCTTTCTAACCTATATTGAACGACTTAAATAGGAGGTCAACATGAACGCAAAAAAAATACTTGTAGTGCTGCCCCATCCAGACGATGAAGTCTTTCCTATGTCAGGCACACTGTCACAATATATACTAGACGGCGCCCAGGTCACTTATGTATGCTTGACCCTTGGTGAAATGGGCAGAAACTTAGGCAACCCAGCTTTCGCCAATAGAGTCAGCTTACCGCAAGTGCGTAAAAAAGAGCTCCAACATTCCTGCGAAATCATAGGCATACAGGATTTAAGATTCTGGGGCTACCACGACAAAACAGTGGAATTTGAGCCTTATGAGCCACTAGATAAGCGAATTTTAGAAGTGATAGAAGAAGTAAAACCTGAAATCATTTTCACCTACTATCCGGGTCACGGGGTTCACCCAGACCATGACGCTTGTGGGGCGGCGGTTGTCAGAACCGTTAAGGAAATGGCGCCTGAAATGAGACCAGAAGTTTGGTGCTGTGCCTTCCCAAACAGAGAAATGAGAAAACCGGACAGAGTGCTAGACATTTCAGCTTTAATTGATAAAAAATTAGGGGCGCTCAGAGCCCACAGTACTCAGTTCCAAGTACCAAACCCGCTAGACCCAAATAAAGAAGAAGACAAGGCGTTCCTAGAGCGCATTAAAACAGAGCAGTTCTGGATTTTCGATTTTAACGAATAATAGTATAAAAGCATATAAATGGTTATGAATGTTTTGACCTTTCCATTTAGGGTAATTAATTGAGGAAGTGAAAACTACTTTCAATTAAAGGGAGGCGTCAATCAAATGGCAGTAAACATTTATATTAATTTTGACGGCAATTGCCGTGAAGCGGTTACTTATTACGCAGAAATTTTTGGCACGGATGTACCGGTAATGATGACTTTTGGAGAAGGTCCGGCAGACCCAGCCTATCCAATGCCAGAAGAGGCCAAAGGACGCGTTATGCATACGGCACTGGAAATTGCAGGCACTTTAGTCATGTTCTCGGACACATTCCCAGGGATGCCACTGGTTCAAGGTAATAATATTAATCTGACTGTCACCACTGACGATAAAGGGTCAATAACCGTTTGGTATGATCAATTAAAAGAAGGCGGAAGTGTCGAAATGGAACTTGCAGAAACCTTCTTTAGCAAGTGGTACGGTAGCTTAACGGATAAGTATGGCATCCACTGGCAGTTTAGTCATGAAGAAGCGCCAAGTGTTTAACCTTTAGTTAAGCGAATCTTCACCAAAACTTCATTTAGAGTTCATTCATTCTTAATATGCGTTTTGTAAGCTATAACCATAGAGCGGCTGGCAGTCAGGCGCGGTGTTTACAGCCTACATAGAATGGAGCGAACCCTATGAATTATGCATGTACAGAACTTAAACTTGAAAGTCCTTTAGCCATTAAAGCAAAACAACTAAGACTTCGTACCATGGCACTTAGACAGGTTTATGGTGACCTTAGAAAAAACACTTCGGAAACGTTTAGACCGCAGTTTGACTGTCCTGAGTGTGAAAAGCATTTTAATGAAGAAGTGAGCCAAATGCAAATGATTTTCGCAAGAGGTCTTAAATAAGCATGGCATCAAAACGCTGTCGCAGCAACAGCCGAGAACAGAATAGTATTAGCCACAGACCTCATATGACGTTATAATAGTTATATTGAGGTCTGTTTTTATTTTTTGAAAAATCAACCAACTGAACTTATATACTGGAGGAAGTTATGAAGAAAAGCAGCGGTAACACATCTAAAAAGAAGGGCGGCAAGTCAACTAACTGGTTCGAGACTCAAGCGATGAAGGCTCAGACGCCACAGGAAGCCCTTGACTCAGCGAACACGCAACCAACCAAGACTAATCAGCCGGACTACAAACCCGTGGCAGAAGCCCCAATTGTAAAGGTACAAGCGAAGTCTAAAAGAGAAGTAGAACATTATGAAGCGGCCTATGCCTTTGCACAGCGAATGAGTGACCCTAAAAACGATACACGCATGACCATTCACTTAAATATGCAAGACGAGCTTGTATTCAACATGCCAGAAGATGAGCACTACAAAGCACTTTGGGAAAAAGGAGAGCTAATGCTACTCGTAGCCTTCCCAAGAAACTGGAAGACCATGCCGCTCAGTATTTCGGAAGAAGAAGCAGAAGAGTTTGACGAACTAGACACAGATGATGGCCGTTTTGACTTTCTTTATGAAACAGGCATGTCTGTGTTTGAAGGTTAATAACGGAATAAGTCGGCGCCTCTATTATAAGAAATGCTTATACAAAAAGTTGGATGATTGAATATACAAATACGTTCAATAAATATGTACGTTTGCTATTGTCAGCGGGTACTAATAGTGCTATTATTCTTCTTGTAGGACTTGCACCATTAGCTCAGCTGGCTAGAGCATTCGACTCTTAATCGAAGGGTCCAGGGTTCGAACCCCTGATGGTGTACCAATAATGTATTGAGAAAAGAACTGTTTTCGAAAGACTTGTCGAGTGAATATTTATTCATCGAATGAGTTAATCGTAAACAGTTCTTTTTCGTTTTAATAATAGTAGCGAGTAAGTGGAATAAAAAAAGCAAGCCCATATGCGCAGTGCAGTGGGCTTGCTTTTTTTCACACTATTTAATAATAGTCGGTACAATCACGTCAAAGGCGTCTTTGTCCGCTTTGATTTTGCTTTCAGAACCAGCAACAACGGTTGTGCTGTTCTTAAGGCCTTGTTCAATCATTGCTATAAAGTTGTTTAAATCTTCTGGTGTCGTTTTAAGTACTTCATCAATGATTCTTTCTTGATCTGCTTTGCTGTAGCCAGACAATACGTTTTTCATATTTCTGCCTTCTTGGTCAAAGACAGATTCAGGCTGGTCAAGCGAACCAATGAGTTTGATGATGTAAGGGTCTAAATCGGCTTGAGTCAACTTGAGGGCTTTGAGGTAGTCTACAGAAGCGTCAATAGTCGCCAGTGACTTTTTAATCTCGGGGTCTTCCGATGTATAGAAGACGACGTTGCCACCTTGTGTGACGTAGAAGCCAGCACCATAAGCACCATTTTTTACACGCATTTCTTCGTACATGTAATTGTTATTGAGTAGTTGGGCGAACACAAAGTCGCTGCCTTTGATGGTACGGTCGATCTGCTTTGTGTTGAAACCTTTATAAATATACTGGACTTGAGCAGAAGTTATATAAGCTTCTTTAGCAGGTTTTTGTGTAAACTTCGTATCAGACTTTTGCGCTGGTACAGTTGAGGCATTATAAGTGCCAACGAGCTTATTAACTGCAGTTTCAAGCTTTGGTAAATTATCTTTTTCACCTGAAATAGAGACAATTAAGTTCGTTTTGTTGAACATTTTTTTGTAGAGCTTTTCTAAGTCTGTCATAAAAGCTTTAGGGTCTTTTTCAAGTGACGCTAGTGAATCCTTGAAGAAAAAGTACCCAGCGGTGTCTAAGTTAGCGCTATTCATGTAATTTGGTGTAAGTTTAGCGTTGAATGCAGCATCTGCTATAGCACTAGCGTTATTAGCTGCAACGTACTCGTAACCAGAAATTAGTTCTACTAATTTTTGCTTAATGCGGTCAGCGTCATCAAATTTTTGGTTTTGAGTTATTTCTTGAATCATGTCAGCGGCGTCTGCAATGTTCTCTTCGTTAAACTGAGTGCCAATGACATATCTAAGGCTTGCTAAGTCATAATTATTTTTAGCAAGGTAAGGTTTTGCCTGCATGTTGAATGTTGGTACCTTTTGAGTAATTGTTTTGTTTAACTGATCCACCGTATAATTCTTAGTGCCTAAATTGAAGAACACGAAACTGAGTAAATCCATTTCTTGAAGTTCTTCGCCAGTTAAACTCGACAAGTCAAAATAGAAGTCCATGCCAGCTGTCTTATTGCTTGGCATTTCTGTTTGAATAAGTTTAACACCATCGAGGGTACTTTCTTTGTATTCGGAACCTTTAATTTCTGGCTTAATATCTTCTTTAAGAAGCGCAGGCAGTTTCGCTAAGTCTTCAGTTTTATCTGGTGCAGCTTTCCAAGCGTTGAACGCCTCTATTTCTTTAATGAGCTTGTTCAGCGCAGTTTTGCTAAGAGACTTCTGGTACTTCTGTAGTGCAGCCGTTTCTCTTTGCGTATCTTCTTGGTTTAAGTTGACTTTAGGTGAAATGACAACCGTTGCTTTGAAGTTGTTTTTAACAATGTACTTGCTTGCTAACTGCTGAATCAAGTCCGTTTCAATGGCATCTTTTTTGAAGTTAATGAAGGTTTCATCGTATTCAGACCAGTTAGCAGTCGGGCTGCCGTAGAGTACAAAGTTATTTTCAAAGGCGCCAGTGTAAGAATCGCCTCTAGTTGTTGAGAGTTTTGAAGAACGCTTCGAGTAAGTTTCAGTGCTGAAAATTGATTCGAGTAGCGCTTTGTCAAAACCAGTCTTAATTTGCTTAGAAATTTCATTGTTGAAGAAACGCTCAATCGCTTCACGTTGATTGTCTTTCACATTAACAACAGAAATTTGAATAGAAGGCGATAAACTCTCTACGTCAGCAGTAACAGAATAAGATTCCGCCAACTGGGCTGCGTCAAAGTCTGCCTTAAGCTGTCCAGCTTCATAGTTAAGCAAAGTCGCTAAGTATTGAAGACCTAACTTATCTTTTTCAGAAAGACCTGTCAAACCGTAGTTAAAAGCAATAATTGACTTATCTTTAAGTTCTGCACCTGGGTCAGCATGGTAGTAAGTTTGCGTAACCGTTGGCTTCTTGAGCGGTTTAATTGTGCCATAGTCAATAGTGACTTTTTTCGCATCGTATTTGCTGAGATAAGACTCGTTTAAATACTTCATTTTGTTTTGGATGTCCATTTTACCATAGAGGCAAAAGAGCATATTTGACGGGTGGTAATACTTGTTGTAATTGTCTACCAAAGCCTTATAGCTGAGCGTATGGATAGCCGCTGGGTCACCACCTGAAATGTTGGCAAACTTCGTATTGGCAAATAACGCTTTCTTGCTGGCGTCTTGAAGTTTCGAACCCGGTGAAGACAAGCTGCCTTTCATTTCGTTGTAAACGATGCCCTTGTAGCTGAGTTTTTTCGTTTTAGCGTCGTAGTCGTAGCCCCAGCCTTCACGCATGAAAATATTAGGGTCTTTGAGTACTTTTGGCGCTAGGACTGAATCTAAGTAGACCTCGAAAAGGTTGTCAAAGTCCTTGTCATTCTGGCTTGAGAATGGGAAAGTCGTGTGGTCAAGGTACGTCAGCGCATTGGCATAAGTATTAATCGATGTGCCAAGCATAGTGAAGAAAGGCGACTTGCTCGGGAATTTCTCAGAACCCGACAAAACAGAGTGCTCTAAAATGTGGTTTTTACCCGTGCTGTCGTCTGCAGGTGTTTTAACCACCACGTTAAAGTACTTATGTCTGTCTTCAGTCGCTACGTAAACCATTTGTGCGCCTGACTTAACATGGTTGAAGACGTATATGACAGCGCCTTTTTCTTTTTCGTCAATGCGTTCGGTAAGTTTGAAGCCATCGTAAACCTGACCAAGTTCAAAAATATAAGCCGATGTATCCGCTACAGCAGTTACCGGAATCGTTTGATGTGACTCATCGGCATATACAGGCAGAGTGGCAACGGACGCCATACTCTGGCTGACCAGTGCCATTGCTAAGAAAGACGCAATAAAACGTCGAGAGTGTTTCATAAATAAATTACCTCCTAGTTTGTTAAAACAATATCCAATTAACTATCTACTACACAATATAGAAAATAGAAGGCTTCGTCTAG
>JBGSUZ010000604.1:0-3823 GCA_041753235.1 Acidaminobacteraceae bacterium | reverse complement strand
GTGCACATCCCGACAGATAATCGAGTTTTCCACCGTTCCTTCAATAATACAGCCATTCGCAACAATCGTATTGGAAACAAAGCTGTCTTGAGAATAATAAGTAGACGGCGCATCCATGACCTTAGTGCATATTTTCCCATTTTCATTAAAAAGTTCACGCCATCTATCCTCGTTGAGTAACTCCATATTGGTAAGGAAATAGTTAGAGGTACTATTAATGCAGCTTAAATAACCGCCAAAGCGCCAGCCTTTCACATCATAGCCCGGTATTCTGTTCATAATCGCTTCCTTTAGGAATCTTGCATCGCCCTTTTGAATCGCTTCCTCAATCAATTTGATGAGTAACTCTCGCTTAAGCACATAAGTTTCCAATGAAACATTATAGTATTTCTCTTTTCCTAAATTCTTGCCAATCCCGACAATTCTGTCGTCTGGGTCCACCTCCAGTGTGTCACAAGCCATAAAGCGGCCCACCGAGTTCTCCATTTCCTTATAAGCGATGGTAATGTCTGCACCTGTTTTTTTATGATATTTGACCATTTTCACATAATCCATATTGCAAATCATATAGCTGCGTGACATGATTACATACTGCTGTGTAGAGGTTTTTAAGTAATCAATATGGTTTTTAAAATACTCCAAATCTCCCGCTCTTCGGTTATTGTCTTCAAAACATTGATCTGGATAAAAGATGAATAAACCATCCCGTTTACGGTCTAAACCCCAATGCTTACCACTGCCAAGATGCATCATTAACGAATGACCTTTGGCGTGGTTATAGATTGCTACGTTTGTTATACCCGCATTCACCATATTTGACAGTGCAAAGTCTATAATTCTATACCGACCCAAAATATGGATGGATGCTACTGAGCGGTTCAAAGTCAAATCTTTGATGTTTTCCTCTGATTCACTTAAGTTGATAATTCCCATAACATCATTCATTCGATTCGCCTCCTTGCTCACCTGCATAGACTGCTATTAAGTCCGGTGTGCCTATAATTTTTGTGCCCTTTGGTACTTTAACGCCGCTAATGACAATGGCGTATTCAATATGGCAATCATCTTCTATGACAACGTCTGGCATGATGACAGATTTTCTAATTTTACTATTTTCACCAACATATACGTCTGTACTAATAACACAGTACTTAACATTACCCTTGATGAGGCAGCCTTCATTGACCAGTGACAACTCAACACTAGCGGTAGCTGTAATAAAGTGCGGCGGACTCACTGGACTGACGCTGTAATTACGCCAAGATTTATCGTGTAAGTTGAGTTCATTGTCTAAATTAATTAAGTCCATATTGGCTTCCCAAAGACTTTCTACAGTACCTACATCGCGCCAATACCCCTTAAAGCGATAAGCGTAAACCGCTAGTTGGTCTAATACCATTTTAGGAATTATGTCTTTGCCAAAGTCATGACTGGTATCTGCATTTGTATTTTCTTGAATCAAGCGCTCTCTGAGCACAGGCCAGCTGAAAATGTAAATACCCATTGATGCTAAGTTGGTAGTTGGGTTCTCTGGTTTTTCGTGAAAATCGTAAATGAGGTCATTTTTATCGGCTGAGAGCAGTCCAAAACGGGACGCCTCTTCAAGCGGCACCTCAATTACAGCAATGGTTAAATCGGCTTGATTATTTTTATGGGCTGTCAGCATTTTTTGATAGTCCATTTTATAAATATGGTCGCCTGAGAGAATCAGTACATACTCAGGATTATAAGAGTCAATGTAGTTCATATTTTCAAAAATAGCATTTGCAGTGCCTTGATAAAACTTGCCACCCTCTTTGTCAAAATAAGGTTGAAGAATTTTGACACCGCCATAATTCTTGTCAAGGTCCCACGAACTGCCTATCCCAATATGCGTATTGAGTTCAAGCGGTTGGTACTGTGTGAGTATGCCTACCGCTGAAATATTTGAATTAGAACAATTACTCAGTGTAAAGTCGATAATTCTGTATTTCCCCCCAAATGGAACCGCAGGCTTTGCGATACAATCTGTAATCTCTCTTAGCCTAGATCCCTGACCGCCTGCAAGTATCATTGCGATCATCTCATGTTTAAAACTAGACATGATTGCCACCCTCTTTCTCTTTATTTAATATGACAACAGACAGCGCTGGCAGTCTGATTGCTATTACATATTTATGATGTTGCCAACTCTTTTTCTCTGGTATAATTGTCGACGTTTGAATAACGCCAGCACCCCCAAAACACTCTGCGTCAGAATTAAAACGCTCACGCCATGGCTTCTTATCTCTTACACCCATTTGGAAATGGTCATAAGTGACAGGGCTCATATTGAGTGCAACAATCAAGTCTTCTGAACGTTTACGTCCTTTTCGTTCAAAAATCAAAATACTTTGTTCCGCATTATCACAGTCAATCCACTGGAATCCTTTAAAGGAGTCGTCTACTTCAAATAAAGCAGGTTCACTTTGATAAAGTTGGTTTAATGCCTTGGTATACTCTGAAAATTTTAAATGCATGTCATAGTCTTTTAGGAACCAATCTAGCTCACGCTGATAGTTCCATTCAATAAAGTGCCCCAGTTCAGTTCCCATAAAACTCAGTTTCTTACCCGGATGCGTCATAAAATAGCCTAACAACAATCTTAAATTTGCAAACTTTTGCCAGTAATCTCCCGGCATCCTGCCAATCAAAGATTTCTTGCCATGAACCACCTCATCATGCGAAAACGGTAAGATAAAATTTTCCGAGAACGCATACATCATTGAGAAGGTCAATAAGTGATGAACGTTTTTACGTTCCCCATAGTCCATTGAAAAATATTTTAAGGTGTCATTCATCCACCCCATATTCCATTTGTAATTAAACCCTAGCCCCCCTTCATAAACAGGATGGGTTACTTTAGGCCATGCAGAAGATTCTTCTGCTATCATCAACACATTGGGATAAGTGTTAAATACGATCTCGTTTAGTTTTTGAATAAATTCAACCGCACTGACGTTGTTTTTGTAGCCTCTTTGACCGTCAGAACCCGGTTTGCCATAGTCGGCATAAATCATGTAGGCCACCGCATCGACGCGGAGTCCGTCTATATGGTATTGTTCAAACCAAAACATGGCATTTGAAATAAGAAAGCTCCAGACTTCTTTGCGTGAAAAATCAAAATGATTGGTTCCCCATTGGTGGTTGACCGCTACATTTTGATACGCGGATTCATAGCAGTAATTCCCATCAAAGTAGCTGAGGCCATGTGCATCTCTGCAGTAATGGCAAGGCACCCAGTCCATAATAACGCCAATACCTTCGTTATGGCAGCTGTCGATTAGTTTCATTAATCCCTCAGGTTCGCCGTAACGGCTAGTTGCTGAAAAAAAACCTGTTGTTTGGTAACCCCAAGACCCATCGAAAGGGTGTTCCATAAGTGGCATAAATTCCACATGACTATAGCCATTTTCTTTGAGGTAGGGAACTAGTTCCTCTACTAACGCTTCATAACTGTAAAAAGACCCATCTGGCTTATGTTTCCATGACCCTAAATGCATTTCATAAATATTGATAGCCTGTCGATAGGGCTTCTTTCGTTTTCGAGCATTCATCCAATCTTTGTCTTGCCACTGGTAATCGCCTAATGTATGTACCCTAGAAGCTGTCCCCGGTCGCAGTTCTGAGTACACTGCATACGGATCTGCCTTTAAGAGTGGTTTTCCTTTTTGAGGAAAAATTTCGTATTTATAATGCATGCCTTCTTCTATGCCATCTATAAGCACGTTGTAAATACCGTTCTCGCTAATTTTAACCATGTCGTAACCTACGCCATTCCAGTCGTTAAAATCACCAACGACTC
>JBGSUZ010000603.1:0-8853 GCA_041753235.1 Acidaminobacteraceae bacterium | reverse complement strand
GTTCCGGGTATTGTAGTCCGCTGATTCACCACCTGCTCCAGCGTGTTTAACTACCCAACGCGAAATATCATAAGTTTTTCCTAAATCTACACATATCCAATTGTTATTTAAAGAAGATGTATCCGCACACCATTTATCGTGAACATCATTAACAGTGCCATTGACTGCCTTTTCAGGACCTTCACCTTCTGCACTTATCCCCGCTGTAAATGCGCGTTTCCCCAATGCAACATTTGTAGCAGCTACTGGTCCATTATATAATTCAAATTCATAAATACGCGCATTATTGTCTGCGTCCTGACTTGGAGTTGTAATGTACAATCTAAAGTATTGTGCTGTCACAGACGTACTAAGCGTTCTGTTAGTAACAGAGTCTGTATTACCCGTAACTAAATCTACTTCAGTAAAATTTACACCGTCATCACTTTTCTCTAATTTGAAATTTTTTGTATTATATCTTGGGTGCTCTAATGCTGACCCTGCATGTTTAACAACCCATCGGTTAATCGTTTTTTGTTCTCCAAGGTTAATACTCAACCATTTTGCTTGAGGTGTGTTACTTACTTGGCACCATTTAGAATTCAGCATTTTACCGTCTACGGCTTTAGTAGCTGCTACGTCTGCGTTAGCTTCACCACTGGCAGTTATTGTTACACTGCTACCTCTTGCTAAATTTGCAAATCCCATACTGCTGTCTGAGGTATTTGATATTTCAGCCTCAATTGTTCGTCCCATTGAGAAATAATTATTGAAAAATTTGCACCAGCGCCACCCCAGCCGTTTAATTTGGTCTGTATATTTGAAGTGTACGAACCGGCAGTAAAGCCCGGAATTATTTTACAGCCACCTAATTGATTGCTCCAGTCACTTGCGCTATTACCAGAACCACCATCATAGCACTGTAAGTATACACGGTCGCAATTTGTGCCTAAGTCTGATTTAACACCGCTCCAATAGCCCGCATTATTATATGGACATAAACTAATTTTTTTACCCAAGCTAACAATCATGTTGCTAAATTCAGTCGTGATTGTTCTATTAAAGGTCGTTTCATCGTTTATGTTAGCCGCATCTGCCCCTGTTACTTCAAATAAGACTCTCAGGTTACTTTGTAGAGTACTTTTTAAAGTCGCATTTGGCAAAATAGTGTTTTGTAAATCATTAAATGTACCAGAATATGCACCGCCAAAATACAATTCTAGTCTATTTACGCTAGTAGGTGCTTGTTTGAGTTGCGCCCATTTCAGTCTATAGTCATCTGTTCCTACATACTGACCATCAGTACAGATTAGATTGCCGTTGATATATATATCAGCATTTGGGTGTATATGCACTGTACCTAGTAGCACCGTATCCACACCCGCCCTTTTTAAGTCGGCTATAGAATCTTCTACAGCTGGTGTATTCGGGTTCCCATCGTCTTTAAAAATAGCGTCTCCAGCATACACAGCAAATACACTATCTGTCGCAGCCGTCGATTGAATAGGAGACATCCCTATGACTAATATGATTACCCATATTAGCTTTTGAAGCGTTCTAACAGTCATTTTTTTCACCTAAATCACTCCTTTATTATTTTTGTGAGTTATCCAATATGCCAATAAACCAATTGGATTATACAATAATATATTACAGTTCCTTAATATATATTAATATTGGTTATTTCCTTAGCACGCTTTAAGGAATACACCTAAGGCCTTGTTATAACGCAAAAAATACCTAACCAAATATAACCATTTGATTAGGTATTTCAAATTATTATCACTATAAAACAAGGGCCTATTAACCGATGTCTCTACGATTCATCCTACGTACAGCAAAGCCTATGGCACACGCCATATACACCAGCACATAAACCATCATCCAAATACTTGGCTCTGTGCCTGGTCCGCCGGTCATTGAACCGCCCATCAGAGAGGTAAAACCACCTACGTTAGCAAAAATACTGCTGATTAGTTTTCTATAAATGACTTCAAAGGGGGCAAACAGACTTGCCAGAATACCGAAGGTAGTTAAATCCGGTACATTCGCAAATCCGCCAATCTGCTCCATAAGACCGCCTATTGTGCCGAGTAAATACAAGGCTATAACAAAAATACCATTGTTAACGGTTTTAAATATAGTACTTCCGAATACCGCCACCGCTGATATAGCCAAGGGTTGAAGCAAGAAAAATGCAAATCCCTTAAGCATGGCCCATACGCCAAAAACTTGGAAGAAATTCTGCTTGCCTAGGAAAGCAAAAAGTACAATCGCCGAAAATAGAACTGTCGCATAAATTGATATCATAATAGCAATGCCCAGATATTTACCCAGTACATATTCATAACGACGAATCGGTTTCGTCAGCAAAGTGAGAACCGTACCGTCCTCCACCTCACTGGAAATAATGCCGACAGACAGCATAACCGTTAAAAAGGCCAACAACATGCTGGATAAGTAGAAGCCTAAAATAGAAATAAGGCTTGAAACGTTTATTAAAGCACCTATCAAAGACTCACTCATGCCAAACTCCCGCGGTTGAGAATAAACAATAAAACCTAATATTCCCCAATAGAGCAGCGTCAATACGGCAATAACATGGACAATTCTTTTGCGATAGACCTCTTGAAAGGTCGACTTGGCTATAGCCCACATTTATTGCTCCCCCTTTTCCACTAGCTGTATAAATAAGTCCTCAAGCTTATTGCTGCTTGGTTTAATACTATAAAGCTTGCCACCATTTTGGACAATCAATGCCGCAATATCAGGTGTATCCGCCATCGATTTTAAATTCATGCGAATTATTTGACCGTCATAGCTGAAGTATTCGTCATAAGCCTCAAGTTGAGATAAAATCCGATGGTCTATGCTGTCAGCCTGTATTTCTAAGCTTTGTTGGCCTTTGAGAAGTTCTTGCATTTGCCCCTGTTTAATAATGTGTCCATGGCTAATAATTGCCGCAGAGTCACAAACTTGTTCTACTTCACTCAGCAGATGGCTGTTTAAAAATACAGTTTTGCCCCTTTGTTTTAGCTCTAATATAATATCTCTAACTTCTTTTCGACCAATTGGGTCTAAAGCTGAGGTCGGTTCATCCAAAAATATAAGCTGAGGGTCGCACAGAAGCGCACTGGCCATGCCAATGCGCTGTTGCATTCCTTTGCTGTAAGTGCCTATCTTGTACTGCTCCGAACCCTTCATATGGACAATATCTAATACTTCTTCTATCTTAACGCGCATTGCTTTCTTATCAATTTTGTAAAGCTCAGCATGAAATTTTAACAAGTCACTTCCAGTCATCCACTCTTGGTATTTAAAAAGCTCAGGTAAATAGCCAATGCGCTTCTTGGCTTCCAAACTACCAAGGGGAAGTCCTAAAATCTCTGCACTGCCACTGGTAGGAAATAAAAGTCCTACCAGTGTTTTAATAAGTGTTGATTTGCCAGCGCCGTTTGGACCTAGAAATCCAAAGACCTCGCCTTGACCAACGTTTATGCTTATGTCCACGCAGCCCTTTTGATTCTCATACTGCTTGGTGAGTCCCTTGGTTTCTATAATCCAATCACTCATTTATTTATTCCCCTTTGATCAATTTTTCAAGGTCTGCTTTAGTAAAGTTACCATCAAGTGCCTTAACGATGCCATTTTCCATCCACATAACACTGCCATATGCATATTCACCTGTTTCAAAGTGACCGTAGAATGTTTGACCACCCATTTCGAAAGACTCTACCATGTTATCGATATTTGGCAAGTAAAGTGTATGGTTCACATCTGTCATCGACTTTAATTGACTTTGAAGACTTGGAGGCAATATACCTAAAGAAGCAATCGACGCCACCAAATCTTGAACATCAGTACCCTGCGGTGCTGTAATTTCGGGAAACTTTGTTTGTGTGTAAGTTAGGTCATTTCTTCCGCCTTTATCGTCTAATGCATAGGTCATGCTAACACTGCCTGGTGTATAAATTGAAAACGTTTTGCCATCGAGTTCTGTATTAAAGAGCTTTTCCGCACCTAGCGTCTTCATGATTTCGTTAACGTTGGTTATATTGAGCGTAAAGTCTATGGTACCATCGGTCATTAAATTGACCTCAGTTGGTGTTTTTCCTTTAAGACCATCTAAGTCCGAGAGTGGGAAATTAACTGAACCCTGTGCTTCAGATAAAGGAATAGATTTACACTCATTGCCTCGTTGATCTACTTTTGCTAAGTTTTCTATGTCTATGTTGCCCTCATTTCTTCTAAGTCCCTCTTCAAGTGTTTTTAAATCGCCTAGAGAAATGTCTACTGTTTTTATGTCATGCGCTCTAAAAATAGAGACTGCGTCACTTACGGTCGCTCTAACTGGTTCCATTGTCATGCCGCCTATTACTAATCCAAGGGCACAAGCAGTTAATAAATATTTTTTATAAGGTTTCATGTTATTGTTCGCTCCTTTGTTTTGCTTCAGATGGTTTTGAAATGGCAGGACTGGCGCAAGCTGAACCTTCGGTTGCTCGACTGTCAAGTCCTCCAAATAATTGTCTATGTGTTTGCTACAAAATTCATTATTGGCAAGCTGACGCTCATACGCCTCTTTGCAAAACGCGCATTGTTTAATATGCAAGTCCAGCTGTTCGCCTTCGGATTTTGAAACCTCACCGTCTAAGTAGGCTTGTATTTGGTTTTCACTTAAACAGTTCATAGGCTCCCCCCCTTTTCATAATGTTGCTCAAAGTGCACTTTAAACTTGTTCTGAGCCCTGCTGATGATTGTGCCCACCGCATTGACCTCTAATTCTAAACACTCGGCAATTTCCGCGTATTTGTAACCAGAATGCTTCATGAGAAGACAAGTCCTATCTCTCACAGTAAGTTGCGCTAACGCTTCACGGGTCGCTTTAGCTTCATCATTTTGAATAGCCGCATCCTCCGAAGAAACGTCTGTCCACGCAACGGGCTGATAGTGCTCCATTTCTTTTTGCCTATGCGCCTTATCATCTCGCAAGTAATTATAAGCAGTTCGAGCAGCTACCGTATTCAGCCAAGCCCCCACATTTTCATGCTGGGGTGGCTGCTCATAAAGTTTAATAAACACTTCTTGGGTTAATTCCTCCGCGACGTGCACATCGCCTATCAGGTAAGCAATTCGCCGAACAATGGGGTTGTAATATGACTGATAAAGCCCTTCAAAGGCATGCTGTTTTGTTTTTTGCTTCTGTTCAAAGAACTTTAAAATTCCCACTTCGGTTCCTCACCTCCCCTTCATTTTTTTGAGCTCTGTAGTATCAACACATAAACCATCTGTTTTATAACATGAAATCTAAAAGTTTTTTTAATTATTTTTTAAAGCTGGTATACCAATCGTCACACAAGTACCAGTTCCCACAGTTGACTCAATTGAAAAGTTACCGTCAAACTGCATGAGACGCTCCTTAATACTAAACAAGCCAAATCCCATTTCATTATCCAAATTCATTTCTGTCGTTTCAAGGTTAAAAACACTACCATCATCTGTTACTGAAATTTCAATAAGATCCCCTGCACGCTTCATTGAAATGCGTACTTCCTTAGCATCTGCATGTTTTATAACGTTGAAAATAAGCTCCCTAATTGCCTTGAACGCGAAGACTCTTAGCTCAGTGCCTAAACTCTCTCCAGACGATGTTGAATCTTCTACAATAATGCTGAGTTGATGCTCTTCCGCCATCTTATCGCACAACCATTCAATCGCCGCTTTAAATCCAAGCTCATACAAAATGGGCGGACTAAGCTCAAATGTCAGCGACCTTGTATACTTAATTGCCGTATTGATTAATTCGACCGCTTGGGTAACCCTTGCTTCACCGCCCGTATCTGATTTCTGACCAAGGTCACTTTTTACCTCAAACAGCTTCATCTTAGCTACCGCTAAAGACTGTCCAATATAATCGTGAATCTCAGTAGCAATTTGTCTGCGTTCAATTTCTTCTACTTTAGTCATTTCAACTGCTAAAGATCTGAGTTTTTCTTGGTATTGGAGTACTTTTTCTTCATGAAGCTTTCGATCTGTAATATCTCTTACCACCATGAGCACGACCAGTTCATCTCTAAGAACAAACTTATGGGCATTGATCTCAACAGGTATTTCTTCACCTGAGTGACTGTAAACTACAGTCTCCCAAATTTCTTTTTCACCTGCTAAAAGTTCAATTGCAGCTTGTCTATAGAAAAGCTTTTTATCCTGTGGTACGTAGCTTTCTAGCAGTGTCTCGCCATTTTCATTTTTCATATCGCCTAATAATAGACGCGCTGTCTCATTCATATCAACGACTTTGGCTGAGAATTCCTCAGTTCTTGGACGAATCAGTAATATAGCTTCCCGCGAATTATTAAATACTTCTCTAAATTTTTCTTCACTGCTACGCAGTTCGATTTCAACCTGTTTTCTTTTTTGAATATCTTCCTGAAGCAATGCATTGACAGACTTAAGTCGCTCCGTTCTTTCAGCAACTAAGTCTTCTAAATGAATTCTGTACTTTTCAAGTTCTGCCTCTGCGTTCTTTCTTTCAGTAATGTCGCTTAAGAAACTCAAGATAGCAGGTTGACCCCGCCAAGTAATCCAAACTGAACTGTTCTCTACCCAGAATACTTCATCATTTGGTTTTACCAGCCTAAAGCTAAACTTTTCCACTACGTTACTTTGTTCTCTATTTTTCTCCATATGACTTCTTATCCACGCTAAGTCATCGGGGTGAATAACCTTACTCGCTGGCATATTAAGAATCGAATGCTCGTTCAGTTCAAGGAAAGATGCCCCGCGACGATTAATAAATTTTAAATCCCCATCTTGAATAATGATTATCCCTTCGTTGACATTGTCGACAACTAGTCGATACTTTTCCTTTGACGCAATGAGTTGCGCTTCCGTTTTCTGACGTGTTTCAATCTCCTGCTCCAATAGTTTCTTTTCAGTTAAATCATGACCTACTATAACATAACCGACTGCATCTCCTAATTCATCCGAAAGTGTTGAAAAATAAAGTTTCATTGGTATTAAACTACCATCTCTTCTGAGCATGTTCATTTCACTCGTGCAATTCTCTTCAAAATGCCCACGCTCAATAGCAGTACCTTCTGGAAATAATACAGATACTTCAACGCCATACAAATCGCCTTTAGTGCAGTTCAAAATCGATTCACCATGAATATTGATTCGATTTATTTTCCCGTCCAAATCCATTAATAAAAATAAGTCTTTGGTTTTTGATAAAATTTCTTCTATCGCTATTCCAGGCGTCAAATGCATAAGTCTATACTTAACGACACTTGTCCAAAATGACAGCATTAAAATAAGTGCTATCATGCACTCAAAAATAGGCATTGAAATTACATTCATATCTAAAATAGGGGATACAATCTTGCCCACAATAACTGTAAAGGATATTAGTTTCACTGCATATATAATGGCCTGCGCCTGTTTTTTTTCACGCTTACTTGCGGATTGCCTATTCCAACTCAATAAACTAATAAAGCCAGGCGCTATGATGCATACATAGCTCAAGTACATCCAATAAAAACCTGAATCGACCGCATCAACAGCATACCATATGCCATTTTGCAACACATAATCCTTGACCATAACGTGATTAAAATAATTACGTATAATGAGTATCACTGCTGGTGCATACATTAGCGCTATCAGATATTTATTTTTTAGCCAAGTTTCTCGCTTTGTTAGCCTTAAAAAAAAGTGCAACGCTAACGGCGGAATCGAAAAGTACCCGATTGACGCAAATCGATTCATTTTCCAACATAGTTCTTTAGTAGGTGCACTGTAAATAACGCCATCAAAAAACAACAAAAAAAAGATAGCTGTGCACAGTCCTAAAAAAATCCGCTTTAAAGCTTGGTCATCAACAACTTTATACACATAAATACCTAAAACTAAAAATAGAATGGCTACAGTATATGCAAAATGTGAGTAAAATATATTCATAATTCACCTAATCCTTATCAAAACAAATGATTCTCCAACGGGATCTGAATCTCATCCTTAAATTGACGTTAAACCTTCTTTAATCGTGAATTTTGTCAGCAGCGCAATACTATAAATGTTTAACTTTGTCATAACGTTTCGTCGGTGTGCTTCTACTGTCTTTTCACTAATCTTTAATGCAGAAGCAATCTCAGCTGTCGTCAATCCATCTGCTATTAATTTCAACACTTCTCTTTCACGAGTTGTCAAAGAATCAATCAATGAAGTCTCATTGGTTCGAATTTCTGTCACATAGTTTTCTACAATGGCACTTGAAATAGATGAGCTTAGGTATATTTGATTCTTTAATACCGCATCAATCGCTACTAATAGTTCTTCAAAAGCAACATCTTTGAGCAGATAACCTGAGACACCCGCTTTTAACATTTCTAGTACATAGGCACGTTCAGAGTGCATTGACAGGGCAATAATTTTAATTTCTGGATTGATTTGATTCACCGCTTTAGCCACTTCAATGCCGTTCATGTTTGGCATGGCAATATCGGTTATAACCATGTCCGGTGATAGGGCTTTGACTTGTTTTATCGCTTCGAAACCATTGTTTACAGATGCCACTATCTCATGCTCAGAATTATTAATAATAAGTTGTTCAATACCATCTCTAACAATTTTATGATCATCCACCAAAAGTATTTTCATTATTATCTCTCCTTCATTGTAAAACAGCTAATGCTATTAATAATATTATACCCTTATTACTACCCCTTTTCACTGATCGAGTAGGAGGCTGACGATTAATTCGTCAGCCGTCCTCTCACACCACCGTACGTACCGTCCGGTATACGGCGGTTCGTTAAACTAACTGTACTTTCTTGTACATTGTAGACATGCTGATATAGCCACGCTTTTCTA
>JBGSUZ010000602.1:0-2088 GCA_041753235.1 Acidaminobacteraceae bacterium | reverse complement strand
CCAAAACTCTCTTTTTCCGAAGGCAATAAGAATAAGTCACTGCAGGAAAGAAGGGAAATAACACTGGTTTGCTTACCCATAAAGTGAACACGGTCTTTTAAGCCGTGCTTTTCAACGTATTCATAGGCAATTCTAATATCTGGACCATCTCCGACGAGCAGTAAATGTGATGGTTCTTGTTTTTGTATGCCATTGAAGACTTCCATAACATCTATGATGCGTTTAACGGGTCTAAAATTAGAAATATGAATGAGTATGCGCTCAGAAGTATCTATTTTTAAACACTCTTTGATATTGCAGCAATTGACACGCTGGTATTCCTCAGTATCTATAAAATTATAAATAGTTGAAATCGGTTTGGTGATTTCTAAAGATTTCAAAGTTTGATCTCTCAAACTGTCCGATACTGCCGTAAGTGCATCACTGCGATTTGCACTAAACTCAGTAATTTCTTTAAGTCCCATATCTTCAGACATAATGGTCACGTCTGTACCATGAAGTGTTGTAACTGTTTTAATATTGCCACCTAACATTTCTTTAGCGAGAAATACTGCTGTGGCGTGAGGCACAGCGTAGTGCGCATGTAAGATATCAAGCTCTTCTCGCTTTGCAACTTCATAGATTTTATTCGCCAAAGCCATAATATATGGTGAATGCTTGAACACGGGGTAACTTGGTGTCTCAAAAACGTGGAAGTAAACGTTTGGATGATACTCGCCCAGTCTAAAGGGTTTGTCATAAGTGATAAAGTGTACTTCATGACCTCGTTTTGCCAAATGTAAACCTAGTTCAGTAGCGACAACCCCGCTACCGCCATATGACGGGTAGCATATAATTCCGATTTTCATAGGTCGCCCTCCTTTTATGATTATATAGTAATAATACGATGTTTTGTTTCTAGAGGAAGTTCATTAATTAAGTAGTCGATAAACGAATCACCTTTTGCCCCGTAGTATTGAACGACAGAGAGGGTTCTTTCCTGTAGCCCGCCTTCTGGCATCAATTGCATTTCTATATCGCCTAATTGCTTCATTAGGTTCTTATGGTTTCGTCTATGGAAACGATGGGCTTTTTCTTGTAAATAGCTCACTTGGTTGAGAATCATACCTTTATTTTTATCTTTAAATTCGTGAATTTCAGGGCTAATTTTCTCAATCTTAGCTATAAGTTCATCATAACCCTCACTTACCTGTTTTTGATAAGCTTCAAAGAGCTCATCTATACGAATATCGTCTTTGAGGTCGAGAACATGGTTTCGAATAGTCTCTACACCCTCAAGCAACAGTGCCTCTGCACTTATCTCTGCGTCAGCCATCTTTTTTGATACATCTGCTGTGATTACGGTAAAGTTCTCTCTTGGATAGATGATTGGCATTTCTTTTCCAAATGCCTTATACACTTCTGAGAGTTGGGCATAATAACTGATTTCACCAGGTCCAGCTACATAGGCAATAGTCTTAAATAAAAAATCTTGAGCAACTGGTCTCAGAACTACGTTGGTACTAAACCGATTTGGTTCGGTATCAAAAATATTTAAAAGTTCGTCTACGCTAAAGGATGTGGTCTGACCATTTTGAACAACAGCCCAACCGTTGTCAGAACGCTTAAGTGGCAACCGTTCTCCACCTAAATAGTAAAACAAATTAAGTCCTTCTGGGTCATATTCTAGCGAAGGCTTATGCCCTAATGCTTCTACCTTATTGGTTTGCTGCTGCAAGGCCGAAACAATTTGTTCATTGGCTTCAAGCGCTCGCTTAAATAAAGGGACTTCAAGTGTTCTTAGCTCATCCAACATTGGGTCTATGAACACTAACCCGTAGTCATGGAACAGCTTCATCATCAGTTTGCCGAACCAGTTGCTTAAGCTGTCGCCTTCAAGCAAAGTCGTCTTAAGGAGTATTTGTAAATTCTCAATTTCGTCTTGAGCAGCTTGATTGAGCAATGTTTCCACAGTTTGGTATACTTCTGGCGTTACTTTAAGGTGTCCGACTGATGCTTTAAGTTGATTGACGCTAGGAATATTCTCTTGAACATACTTCTCAATTTGTTCTGTTGTTTGCTTAGCGACTGAATAGGTATTTACCTTGC
>JBGSUZ010000601.1:0-3144 GCA_041753235.1 Acidaminobacteraceae bacterium | reverse complement strand
GGGTCGCCTTCCATGTCGTAGTACAGTTGGTCATATTTCAGGGTTTCACCTAGTAACAGAGTTACTTTTGTCTGGTATTTCAGGTAGTCATAGTCTGCTCTGAGTCCGTTTGAAAATTCTCCGAAACTGCCTTTGATTTTATTTGCAGAACTTTGATTTAAGAGCTTACGCATACTCATAGCATTGACTACAGGTTGTGCTAGGAGGCGTGGGTCTTTTACTAGAATATCGCATTGCTCCGGTGTGATAGGTCTGTTGTTTACAGCAGCAAATCCAAAAATATTGTTATATGTTTTGGGTGTAAGGAGCTTTCCGTCATTGGTTAAGAATACGATGCTAAACCCGTTGTGATCTCCGCTTACAGATGATGCGTATTTCATATCATTAATTACCTGGTACTTTTTGATATTCATTCCTTGAGTAATTGGGTGTACATTACCTTTGTAGAAAAGCTTTAAATCGTTGTTCTTGTCCAAGTACCAATAACCATTGTTAGGTGTTGGACTTTTAATTGGGGGAACGTTAGAACCAGAACGACTCCATTCCCAACCCGAAATTACTGACGGTCTATAGAAGCCAGTTGCATCAGACTGTACATCTGTCAGTCTAATATCAACGTTGCCGTTCAATTGACTGTCGTATTGATTGACTATAGTGTAGTAAAAACCATTGTCCATTTTAATAAAATCATCTGGCACAATTTGTAACGGCTTGCCTTCAAGCCACACATCTATATCCTTTGGGTAATTATGGTAATATATTGTTCCGTAGGCATCTTTATAGTTGTAAACACCATAGTTGGTCGTTTTCATGTATCTAGTTTTATTCTGCGTGGTGCTGTAGTAAATGAGATAATTTCTACAACTAAAAGATCTGAAGGTATTTCTATAGTCTTTAGAATTGTACCAATCATCTTTAGGGTCTGGAAACGGATTTCTTAGGCGGTCACTTACCCTATCTTGAATTTGGTCTATCTCGTAAACATCAGTTTCTACCACTTCCGCATTTTGCCAAGGCTCGTCATACCTTAAATGAGGCATTCGATAAAGTGTATGATTTTTCACAAAGTAGTAATAACCATCAGACATATAAGCGCCCGACATATGCTTAACAAGTGTCCTATCTCCTAATGCTGGTATCGTAACCCACCTGTACTTTGTTCTTCCGTTTCGTTCATATTCCTCTTCCACTTGTTTAGTAGCTACGTATGCCTGATTTTCATTAGGTTCAGCAAATGATAAGTAATCTATAATCGTATTGCTTGTTCCACTCGTAACAGCTTGCTCCAACCTTGGTGAAACGTTTTGATTATAATAATCTGTCACCATGTCAGTTATTTGAACATAGTGGCTGTTTGAAAACACATTGGGAAAACTAAATGTATACCCATCTAAATTAACTGGAAATTCCGGTTTCGGCTTGTACTGCCCGCTCCAGTTATCGTATGGATTCGGATGAAGTATTGCCATCGTTTTACCGTTTTCTAGTTTGAGGGCCAAACCCTTTAAAATGGCATTTTGATAGTTCGAAATGGTGTTCCATCTGCCATATTGATCTCTTTCTTGAACCATATCTTGACCCAACTCTGAGCCACTTTTTCTAATCCACTCCGCATCTTGAATAGCCAAGCCTCCTGCTTGTGAAGCCATGTCAAAACCGGAAATGGCGCTGACGGTTACTGCATTTTGCTTCACATAGTCTGCAAAAGCTTGATTAAGCTGTGTTGCACTGTCTCCAGTTCTAAGGACGAAAAGCATTTGTCTGTCCGAACCCTCTCTGAACTTCACTTCTGTTCTCAACTTATCTAGGTTGAGACACAACAAATCTTGTTCGACATAACTTGTGACAGATTCTTTGGTATAAGATTCATCCATGCTGATTTGGATGTTTCGAATGTTATAATAGCGCTCTACTGCATTGGGTGCTAATGCATACTGTCTTATTCTGATTTTGCCATTCTTCATATACGGGTCATAAGGGGCGTCAATGGTTAATTCCATGCCATTACTGCCCCACTCTCCACTGTACTCACTGTAAGAGCCAGTCTTATAAGTGATAGGATTATTTGTTATACGCGGTATATACGCTGTCTCTAACTCGGTCTTTGTCTCCCATTCCATTTTATGATATTCCGTATAGTTCGTGCGTTTGTCGTTGCTTACATCGGCATCATAAGTATAGCTGTATCGTAAATAGCGGGTGTAGGTGTAAAGAGGCGCTTTTACAGTGCCATTTTTAAGTTTGTCTGTAAATACACTAACGTTTATGTCCACGCCTTTTTCAAAGAGGTCTTTGGTGAGTAGGTCTAGTTCGGTTTTAAGGGCTGAGTAGTCTGCGCCTTGGTAGTCGGTGACGAGGACTAGGTCTAGTTTTTTACGCTCTGCCATGATGCTTGTGATTGGGGCGACGTTTAGGACTTCGGTTTGTTTTTCTATAAGTGGCTGTGTGTCAGTGTTTGACTTTAAGGTATCGGTTACTGGATTCCAAAATGGGGAGGTGTTGCTGTCGTTGGCTTCTTCGACTTCTACTCTGAATTCGTAGTAACCGACATTAGGCGTTTTATAGTCCACGCTGCCGTTTGGCCCTTCGTAGATTAGCTGCCACGTTTCATCATTGGTTTTCTTGTCGTTGTCTGTATCTTGTCTTGCGTAAAATTTGCGTTTCCCGATGGTGTCACCGTCTGGTGAATAAGATTCGTCCCATATGGTAATGTTGGCTTGTTTGGCGTCGTCATAGTCTCTTATAGCGACTCTAGGAACAGACAGTTTTGCAATTGGTGCTTCGTCTGGTGCGATGGTTATAATGCCGTAGATTTGTTTGCTTGCTGTTCTGTGAGCTTCTCCAGCAAAGGTACAGGTACTATGTACGTCCATCCAGACTTCATATCGGCCTAACTGTTTGAAGTCAACGTTTGGTGCAACACCTTCAATGGTCATGGTGTTGTCTGTTATTTTACTTGGCACATGGGGCTTGACGACGTTGATGGATTGTCCGTCCATCGGCTTGATTGTCCAAGTGACCTTATCGATTGGGAAAAACTCAGTGCCTGTGGATTCTGTAGAATCTAGTTGTACTGTGCGGTTAACTTTGTAAACACCGCGGGTTTTGAATACTGGGTCAATTGGGTGTTTGACCAATGTCTTA
>JBGSUZ010000600.1:0-2678 GCA_041753235.1 Acidaminobacteraceae bacterium | reverse complement strand
ATAAAGGCACACAAACTCAAAGTCTTTAAGAACCGAGTAACCTTCTTTACTTGATGGTCTCTCAATTTCTTTTCAACACTTCGTCTAGCTTCCTCTTCTCTTTTTTGAAGCATTTCTCTATAGCGAAAACTCTCGTAACTTTCATAGCTTTCTAGTTTTCTAGCCGCTTGCATTATTTAGCCTCCTTGCGTTACAACTTCTCTATCACCCGAAGCTTCGCACTTCTGCTCCGTGGGTTTTCTTCAATCTCTTCATCCGATGGTAAGATTGGTTTCCTCGTAATTACTTTCGCTGCGGCTTTGCCGCCACATTGACAGATAGGCATCTCTGGTGGACACTTGCAGCTCGTTCCCAAATCCTTGAAGGTCTGCTTGACAATCCTATCTTCTAAAGAATGGAAAGTAATAATACCCATTCGTCCACCTTTGTTCATGACACTAAGCCCATCCCGAATGACCTGTTCAATAATACCCAGTTCATTGTTTACCTCAATACGGATTGCCTGGAAAGTCCTTTTTGCAGGGTGTGGTCCGTCTTGTCTTGCCTTAGCTGGAATAGCTGCCTTTATAATGTCGACCAGTTCAAAGGTCGTCCTAATTTCTCCGTTGCGTCTGGCTTCACCAATGAATTTTGCAATTCTTGAAGCCCATTTTTCTTCGCCATAATCTCGAATCAACTCGTATATGGCCTTTTCTGAATACTCGTTGACAATGTGCCAAGCTGTAATTTCAGATTTTCTGTCCATGCGCATGTCTAGCGCACCATCATTCATATATGAGAAACCTCTTTCAGCTTCGTCCAGCTGATAAGAAGAAACACCCAAATCCATAATCATGCCATCTATGCCCGGTAGTCCTAATTCTTCGACTACCTGCTTAATATTAACGAAATTATTATGTACTGGTACAAATTTGTCTCCAAATCTAGCTAGGCGTTCCCCAGCCGCTTTGTGTGCGTCTAAATCCTGATCTATACCGATGAGTCTGCCCTCATCTCCTAGTTTCGACAGCAGGTACTCAGAGTGACCACCGCCACCCAGGGTGCCATCGACATAAATACCATTCGGCTTCAAATTCAAGTTGTCCACCGTTTCTTTTAATAACACCGTTACGTGACTAAATTCCACTATGACTCACCTCTGTTTTTTATTTTAGTTACTCCTCGACGCATTTTCGGCTCCTCACCTCTAATGCTCAGTCGTAAAGTTAATTAAGCCTAGCTTAATTAATTTTAAATCCCCAGTTCCGCCATCTGCTCGGCTATGTCGTCGTAGCTGATGTTGTCTGGGTCGTTGTAGCTTTCCCAGTTTTTGTTGCTCCATATTTCAATGCGTTCGCCAACGCCGATGACTACGACTTCTTTGTCTATTTCCGCATGATCTCTCAGCGGTTGTGGGACTAGTATTCTGCCTTGTTTGTCAAAACTGCCTTCGGTTGCACCGGCGAAGAACATTCGCACAAATGCTCTGGCATTCTTGTTGGTAAGTGGCAGAGTTTTGAGTTTTTCTTCAAAGACACGCCATTCACTTTCAGGAAATACAAACAAACAGTGGTCTAAGCCTTTTGTTATAAAAAAGGTTTCACCGAGGTTTTCTCTAAATTTGGCTGGCATACTCATGCGCCCTTTGACGTCAACCGCATGTGTAAATTCTCCAATGAACAAAACCTCACCACCTTTTAGGGCTTGTTACCCACTTTTTCACACTATTCACCACTTCTATATAGAATATACACCATATTTCGAAGAAATGCTATAAAAAGATAAAAAAAAAGAACCTGAATCATCAGGTCCTTTATAAGTCATATCAAGCGTTAGGATATTTTTAACTTGGTTTACACCTCTAAAATTAAAAAGTGCAATAGTAAACGCTAGTCAATTGATTTCTCAGGTTATTCTTGTGATTTTTTCAAATTTTTAAGGCCCCACTGATAAATGAACGCGCCAAGCGCAATCATTACAAGGCTGATTACTTGAGCTGTTCTAAAAGGACCCACCATGAGACTATCTGTTCTAAGCCCTTCTATAAAGAAACGGCCTATTGAATATAAAATCAAGTAAAGCGCCGCCACCTGACCATCAAATTTCTTATGATTAAGCAGTCTAAGCAACAATAAGAAAATTAGAAAATCCCAAACAGATTCATACAAAAAAGTCGGATGTACCCTTTGACCATCTACTAATATGCCCCATGGTAAGTCTGTAGGCCCGCCATGAGCCTCACCATTAAAGAAGTTACCCCAGCGTCCAATAGCCTGACCTAAAATCAGCACAGGCGCTACCACGTCTGCCAGTTTTATAAACGGCATCTTTTTAATACGCGTTACAATATACCCTGCCAAAACGCCAGCAATAACGCCACCGTGGATTGCCAGACCACCTGCTCTTAAATTTAAAATTTCAAGTGGTTGACTCATGTAATAGCTAAAGTCGTAGAAGAGCACATAATGAAGTCTTGCGCCAATAATAGCACTTGGAAGTACCCAAATAACCAAGTCCATAATGTCGTCTTCCTTCAGCCCCATCGCTTTGCCCTTTCTTAGAACAAAGGTAGAGGCAATTAGCATAGCCGTTGCTATAAAAATACCGTACCATCGAATATCTAAGCCAAAGATGCTAAATGCGATTGGATTCATGCTTTATTCTCCTCCTGTTTAACCACCGACAAGGCAATATGCTCG
>JBGSUZ010000599.1:0-2015 GCA_041753235.1 Acidaminobacteraceae bacterium | reverse complement strand
CCGATCTAAGTGACAACTTATGAGGAGGTATACCTTGAAGAAAAACTTACAGACAAAATTATTGAACTTGTGTGTGATGCTAATTATAGCAGGGCTTACAGTTATGCTTTTAAAACAGCCACTTGGCAATAAGACCGAATTTGAAGCATCTGGCGTACTTGAAAAAGTACAATCCGTTTCCGAGCTTAACACAGTGGAAATGTATTTTAACGAAATCATTGATTTTAAGAATGCCAAAATGTTCAATGAATATGAAATTCCATTTACGGAGAAGTCGTTTATATTTACCGTTAAGGCAAAAGTAAAAGCGGGTATAAATCTAAGTATGCTAAAAGAATCTGACTTAGTCATTTCAGATCAAGCAATTGAAATAACCCTTCCAGAGCCTCAAATTACGTCTAAGGAAATTCTCTCTTACAAAGCCTACGACGAAAAGGACGGTCTTTTTAATGAAGTAACAAATGAAGACACACTCAAAGCACTCGACGAGTTCACATTAAAACTCGAGCAGCAAGCAAAAGAGAGTGGCATTGAAAGGCAGTCAAAGGAACGCACAGTCCAAACAATGGAGCATTTGCTACAGTTAATGGGATTTGAAAAAATAACTGTAAAATGGGCTTCTTAAAGGAGTTACTTCATGTCAATCATCTTTAAATACGTTTGGCGCAATATCTTAGAAAAAAAATTGAGAACGGCGTTAATCTTGTTTTCAATTGCCATGTCAGCAGCGTTATTATTTGCGTCTTTAGCGATTGGCGATACACTGGCTGACCTTTACACAAAAATGATTACCAGTGCAAGTGGTGAAACAAAATTGATTATACAAGCTGGAAAAAACGTGGATTCAGATTATGTGGACCCGCGTTTTGCCATGCAATTAAATGAAGAGGTTGCCTATGCAGTAGGTGCTTTTATAGGTTCTGGAACCTACAGTCCAAATCAAGACCAGTCAGTGACTGTAGAACTCAAAGGCTATGACCTGAAAGAACTTTTAAACTTTAATCCGTTTGAACTGCAAGTGCCGCTCAATCCAGACTTATTTAAAGGTAAGGCAATAATCATCAATTCAAGTGCTGCCAAAAAATACGCTCTGGCCTTAAATGATAAAATTCAAATTAAAATAAAAGGTGAGAACCACTGGTTTACAATCATGGGCATAGCAGCCCCTAAAGGCCCTTTTTATGAGAATGGAAGAACTTTGAATACGGTTGTGCCAAGAGAAACCTTAGCCAGTTTAAATGGTGGGCGAACCAAATCGAATGTGGTATACGTCAAGCTTAAGAACAAAGAAAAAACAGCAGAAGCCATTACAGAACTCAGTAAACGGTATCGCAAATGTGACGTTAAGGAAGCGTATACCAAAGAAGAACTCAAAAAATACGTCAACCAAGTCACCATGCCGTTTTTAATGATGACCACCGTCGTACTATTTATGAGTGTCTTCATTATATATACCTCTTTTAAAGTTATTACGCTAGAACGATTACCCATCATAGGCACCTTTAGAAGCATAGGCTCGTCTCGAAAAGAAACAGACTTTGTAATGATTGCAGAAGCGCTTGCCTATGGCTTGTTTGGTGGACTGGCGGGAATAGTGATAGGTTTTGGCATATTGGCAATGATGGCCTATACCCTTAGAAATGGCGACACAACAGACATGACTTTGATTTGGCAGTGGTATCAAATAGCCGCAGGCTTGTTACTAGCAGTAGGCATTTCATTGGTCAGTGCCATTCTGCCAATCATACAAGTTTCTAAAATCTCAGTCAAAGACATCGTTTTAAACAATTATGAAAAGGCACACAATGAACATAAATGGAAAAAACCACTCGGTTACCTCTTGTTACTCTTTGGTATAGCGGCGCCCCCACTGGCGCCAATTGAAGTGGCTGTCCCCATCTGTTTTACTGCTTTTATATGCGTATGTTTTTCAGCTACCATTTTAATGCCCGTCTTTGCTAAGTGGGTCGTGAAGGTCTTTCAGCCTATTTTTGAGCGGTTATTTGGCAATATAG
>JBGSUZ010000598.1:0-4799 GCA_041753235.1 Acidaminobacteraceae bacterium | reverse complement strand
CGACACCGAGGAACGCAAAGCCCTTAGAGCTTTTTCTGAAAGCGAGGGCAACGAAGCGCTTCACGACAAACTTAAAGCCCTAGACCCTGAAGCAGCTGAGCGGATTCACCCCAATAACGTCAAGCGTGTGATTCGCGCAATTGAGGTCGCTTCAAACGCTGAGAAGGGCGTACAAGATTTTAAAACAGCACTAATTCCAAACGAACGGTATGATTTTTACTTGATGGGCTTGACGGGAGATCGTTCAAAATTGTATGATCGTATCAACCGCCGTGTGCTTCTGATGATTGATCAGGGGCTGGTTGAAGAACTAAAGTTTCTAAAAAAATTGGGATTAGATGATAGTTTCACTTCAATGAAGGGTATAGGGTATAAGGAGATTTTCCCTTATCTCGAAGACTTAAAGCCTCTTGAACAAGTTATTCTGGAGATTCAGCAGAATAGCCGAAACTATGCCAAACGCCAATTGACTTGGTTCAGACGCTATCCGAATTTAAAGTGGTACGATGTAGACGCATGGCAGGACTTAGGTACGCTCATAGAGATAATAGAAAAAGAGATCAGAGCACATTACAACATTTAGGAGGGGTTATTTTATGAAAGCTGCACTAAATCTACAAGACATTTTTTTAAACCAGGTGAGAAAAGAAAAGACACAGATTACCATTTTTTTAGTCAGCGGCTATCAGATCAAGGGCTATGTTAAGGGATTTGACAGCTATACCATCGTTATGGATAGCGAAGGTAAGCAGCAGATGATTTACAAACATGCCGTTTCAACGATTATCCCAACTAAGGCTGTAAACTTTGGCAGTAACAACTCGTCAAACAGTGCTGCTGGTCGTACGGAATAGAATTGAAATAAGTTATAACCATTTACCTCTTAGCCCGTCTTTTGACGGGCTTTTGTATTTTGTGCTAAAATAGAGGGGCACTAAATTTGAAGGAGATTCCCATGACTTATGATTTGTATTTAAAAGCCCTTGGTATTCATGAGGGCGTCATTGAAATGAGCAAACAGGTGGAAGCGTCTGTGAAGCCTGTTCATGCCAAAATAGACGAAATTGCAGCTTACAACCAACTCAAAGTCCTTAAGGCGATGCAGAACCATCGGTTAAGCGACAATCACTTTGCTTGGAATACCGGTTATGGCTATGATGACCAAGGCCGTGAAACGGTGGAGAAAATTTTTGCTGAAATATTCGGCGCTGAAGAAGCGATTGTGCGTCCGCTAATTGTTAACGGTACCCACGCACTAACCTTGTGTCTTCAAGGCGTTCTACGCCCCGGTGACACACTTTTATCTATTACAGGCAAGCCTTATGACACCCTTGAAAATGTCATCGGTATAGCCGATGGTAGTGACGGTATGGGCACACTCAAGGAATTCGGCATAGATTATCATGGCATTGATTTACTTGAAGATGGCAGTATTGACCTAAACGCAGCTAAGTCCTATGTTGGCGCGCATCCAGAAGTTAAAATGGTTTACTTACAGCGAAGCGGCGGTTACAGCTGGCGGAAGGCACTGACTATTGGTGCTCTTAAAGAGGCTATAGCGGCTGTTAAAGGTATTAACCCAAAGGTAATGGTCATGGTCGATAATTGTTACGGTGAATTTTTAGCAGCAGAAGAACCTACAGAGATTGGCGCGGACTTAATGGCGGGTTCTCTTATTAAAAATCCGGGCGGCGGCCTAGCGCTTAGCGGCGGTTATATAGTAGGAAAAAGCGTATGGGTAGAAAAGGTAGCCTATCGCATGACCAGCCCTGGTATTGGCAAGGAATGCGGCCTGACTTTTGGTCAAACAAGGAGTTTGCTACAAGGACTATTTATGGCGCCAACTGTAGTAGCTTCAGCCCTTAAGGGTGCTGTTTTCTGTTCTAAATTATATACAGAACTCGGCTATGATGTCTGCCCTAAGTGGGACGATGAGCGCTCAGATATTATTCAGTCAGTAAAACTAGGCTCAGCAGATAAAGTGATTGCATTTTGCGAGGGAATTCAGAGTGCCGCACCTGTAGATTCTTATGTAACACCAGTCCCTTGGGCGATGCCGGGTTACACCAGTGAAGTTATAATGGCTGCCGGTGCCTTTGTTCAAGGTTCCTCTATAGAACTCAGTGCCGATGCGCCTATTCGTGAACCTTACATTGTCTATTTCCAAGGTGGACTGACTTATGAGCACTCCAAATTTGGCGCTATGAAGAGTTTGAATCGATTAGTGGAAAAAGAACTTGAAACAAAAGTAGGACTCTAAATCAGTTTAATTAAATGATTCTTTAAACAAAAAGAACAAATGTCCACTATACGGAACATTTGTTCTTTTTATATTTTCGTACTTACATTTTTCTAAAGACACCCTTAACAATACCAAGAATAGAAACCTCATTTGTATAAATAGGGTTCATTGTAGTATTTTCAGGCTGTAGACGGAAACGGTCGCTTTCCTTGTAAAAACGCTTAACGGTTGCAGAATCCTCAACCATGGCAACGACAATTTGACCGTTGATTGCTTCACTTTGTTGCTTTACAAGAACGTAGTCCCTGTCTAAAATACCAGCGTCAACCATGCTTTCACCTTTGATGCGAAGCATAAAGTATTTCCCGTTCTCTACCATATGTGCCGGCATAGGAAACTCTTCTTCAATATTCTCGACCGCCAGAATAGGGACACCGGCTGTAACTTGTCCAACTACAGGTACATAGCTGACATTAGGGTGCAACTCTTCAAGTCCATCTGTTGAATCATCTAAAATTTCAATAGCCCTAGGCTTCGTTAAATCTCTTTTAATAAATCCGTTTTCTTCAAGCTTAGTCAAATGACCATGCACAGTAGAAGTAGACTTCAAGTTTACCGCTTCACAGATTTCTCTTACTGAAGGCGGGTATCCTTTAAGCTTAACTTTTTCTTTTATGTAATCGAGAATTTCTCTTTGCTTTTTGCTAATCTCACTCATAATACTCACCTCAAGCCCTTAATTTTACTTCATTATAGCATAGGCCTTTCATTAAATCAAACATTAGTTCTATTTTTCGTTGACACAGAACATATGTTTGTGCATAATTAAATTAGAACACACGTTCTATTTGATTAGGAGGGATTTACTATGACAACCATTCAACGCATTGAACAAAAACACAACAAAAAAAGAAGAACAAGATTTTTAATTTGGATTATGACACTCTCAGTTGTCATCTTAAGTCTCAGCGCACAAGCTGCACCTAAATCTGAAAAAGATGTGATTCAATATACAACGTTAACCGTCAGCGCAGGGGACACAATTTGGGGACTTGCCGCAGACATTAATGAACTTTACTACCAAAATGAACTCAGTATGCGTGCACTTGTTAATCACATAAAAGAAGTAAACGAACTCAAATCTGTCGTTATTATAGAAGGACAAACATTAAAAGTCGCTATCAATCTAGAAAGTCACTAGGTATAAATCACTTAATTGCATGATTAATGAACCTTTCTTTTATGTTTGAGAAAATTCAGACACACCAAAAACACAAGTTCACCACAACTTAGACATAGTGATTAAAAATAAGTTAACACGTCTTAAAAAAATTGTTTTGTCATTTCCGAAATGTTAGAATACTCTTATAATTAGTTTTATTATGTTATAAGGGGGAGCCACACATGAAAAGAAAAAGAATGAGAGTTAGAATTTCAATTCTAACAATGACAGCACTCCTGTCATCACAAATGCTGAGCTTTGGCGCAGTAAAACCAACTGATCCACCTACGCGTTCACAAGTATCAGAGAAGTACAAATGGAATTTGAAAGAAATTTACGAAAACCGCGCGGCCTTTGAAGCAGATTTGGCAAAGATAGAGAAAGAAATGTTGCCAAAAGTCGCTGATTACAAAGGTAAATTAAATGATCCTGAGCAGTTTAAGGCTTTTATGAAATTGGATGAAGAGCTTGGTCGACTTGAATTTAAGGCTTATTTATATGCGTACCTCTCAGCAGATTTAAACCAAGCTGATAATAATGCTACGGAACTTACTGAAATGGCTAGTAGAGTTGATAACTTATATATGGAAGCAGTTGCATTCGTTGCACCTGAAATGAGTAAGATGTCTGCTGAAGACTTCAATAAGCTCTATAATGATGAATCATTAAAAACTTTTAAGAGATACTTTGATAGAATAAAAATAAATAAAGAGCATACGCTAACCGATGCTGAAGAGACGTTACTTTCTGGCTTAGGAGACATATTATCAGCACCAGATGCCATTTTTAAAAAGATAACACTTGCTGATTACAAGGATCCTGTTATTAAAGATGCAAAAGGTAAAGATATTGTGTTAACTGATGCAAAGTACGCTCAAATTATGGAAAATTCAGACAGAACGCTTAGAAAAAAAGCTTACGATGCAAGTTTTGCTAGTTATGAATCTCAAATTAACTCATTAGCTACTAACTATGCAACTCAGGTAAAAACTGACGTGTTTAATGCAAAAACGCGTGGCTACGGATCAGCGCTTGAAGCGGCTCTATCTGGGGAAGAAATTCCTAAGTCTATCTATGACAATCTAGTTTCTTCTGTTAATAAAAATCTAAGCTATCTACACAAATACAATACTGTTAAGAAGAACTACTTTGGCTTTACCAAAATGTACTCATACGACACACGGTTGCCACTCACTGCAGAACTTGATACTAACTACACTTATGACGAGGCTGTTGCTATTATCGAAAAAGGGCTGGCACCACTTGGTAAACAATATGTTTCAGACTTTAAAAAAGGCATTAATAATAGATGGGTTGACGCCTATGCCGAAGAAA
>JBGSUZ010000597.1:0-5997 GCA_041753235.1 Acidaminobacteraceae bacterium | reverse complement strand
CCTATGATCCATAAGCGGGTGTCCACTAAAGTAAATACCTAAAACTTCTTTCTCAAAAGCGAGCAGGTGTTTGATGGGAAATTCATCGAGCTGAGGCAGTTGTTCTTCCTCTAGGCCCATATCTGTCCCGGTCATAAGGTCGCCAAACAAGGAAACTTGTCCCTCTATGTTTTTGCGCTTGTCCCGGTGCACCCCTTCTACCAATCTCTCATAACTACTGAGCAGTTGTGCCCGGTTAGCCCCCGTACTGTCAAACGCGCCTGCTTTTATGAGGCTTTCAATGGCCTTTTTATTTAATTCACTGTGGGGAATGCGCTCACAAAACTCCATAAAGCTGTTAAAACGGCCTTTCTTGCGTTCTTGTACTAAAGCTTGGATAATGCCCCCGCCTACGTTTTTAATGCCTAATAGGCCAAAACGAATTGCATCGCCTTCAACGCTAAAAGAAGCTACACTGCTGTTCACGTCTGGTGGCAAGGCTTGCATGCCCATTTTGTAACAGTCATTAATGTACAACGCCAATTTACGCTGACTCCCCATAACGCTGGTCATGAGCGCCGCCATATAAGCTTTTGGATAGTGAGTTTTAAGCCACGCAGTTTGATAAATGACAATGGCATAACCCGCCGCATGACTCTTGTTGAAAGCGTATTTAGCGAAGTCGATCATATCGTCAAAAATTGCACTTGCCGCTGGTGCGTCTACGCCATTTCGAATACAGCCCGGTATTTCTACAGTACCGTCCTCAGCAACCTTGCCGTAAATAAAGAGCTCCCGCTCCTTTTCCATGACATCCATTTTCTTTTTAGACATGGCACGTCGCACCAAGTCACTGCGTCCATACGAGTAACCGCCTAGCTCACGAACAATTTGCATAACCTGTTCCTGATAGACCAGACAACCATAAGTGACCTTTAAAATGGATTCTAGCTTCGGATGGTGGTATTCAATGACTTCATGCTTGTTTTTATTGCGCACGTATTTGGGAATTGAGTCCATTGGGCCCGGTCTGTAAAGGGAAATCCCCGCAATAATATCTTCAAGACAGTTCGGTTTTAGCTCACGCATAAAACGAATCATGCCGCCACTCTCTAACTGGAAAATACCCAGCGTCTGACCATTGCCAATGAGCTCATATACCTTTTGGTCGTCCATTGGCAGGTTGTCTATGTCTATTTGAACGCCGTGCTGTTCCTTTATAATGTCTAGCGCCTGTTGGATGACCGTTAGGGTTCTTAGGCCTAAAAAGTCCATCTTGAGGAGTCCTAGTTCTTCTAGTAGCAACATATTGTACTGAGTAGTAACATTAGTGTCCTGAACGTAAAGCGGTACGTAGTGGTCTACAGTCTCCTTGGAAATAACCACCCCTGCCGCATGGGTAGAAGCATGCCTTGGAACCCCTTCTACCATTTTTGCATAGTCTAGCAGTTTATGAGCATCAGGCTCTGTGTCGTACATTTGTGCTAGTTTTTGATTGATAGTAAGTGCCTTGTCCAGTGTCACGCCAATCATGCCCGGAATTTCCTTAGCAATTCGGTCTACGTCGCCATAGGGCATGTTAATGACCCTGCCCACGTCTCTAATAGCCGCTCTTGCTGCCATAGTACCAAATGTGATGATTTGAGCGACATGATCCTTGCCATACTTTTGAATAACGTAGTCGATGACTTCTTGACGTCGGTCGTCTTGGAAGTCTATGTCTATATCTGGCATGGTAATACGTTCTGGGTTGAGGAAACGCTCGAAAATCAGGTCATACTTAAGCGGGTCTACGTCTGTAATACGTAGCACATAGGCGACCATAGAGCCACCGCAACTACCCCGTCCCGGCCCTACAAATATACCCTGTTCCTTCGCAAAACGTATAAAGTCCCAAACAATCAGGAAGTAGTCTTCATAACCCATGTCTTCAATGGTTTTAAGCTCAAATTCCAGACGCTCTCTTTGGACTGCTCCCACCTCGTAACGCTGACTAAGACCAATCTCGCAAAGTTCTCTCAAATATACTTTTGCCGTTTTGCCATCTGGTAGTTGAAACTGCGGCAAGTGAATTTCACCGAACTTAAATTCAAAATTACAACGCTCCGCAATTTTCACTGTATTTTCAAGGGCTTGAGGCGCATAAGGAAACTTTGCCGCCATTTCCTCTGGTGTTTTTAAATAAAATTCGTTGCTTGGAAAACGCATTCGCTGGGTGTCAGCTACAATTTTACCCGTCTGGATGCACAAAAGTACGTCATGCACTGCGGAATCCTCTTGGTTTAAATAGTGAACATCGTTCGTTGCTATTAGTGGTAATCCTGTCTCTTTAGAAAGCCTAAGCAGTTGCATATTGACCTTAGACTGTTCTGGAATCCCATGATCCTGAAGTTCTAAAAAGAAGTTATTGGGCCCCATAATACCGCTTATTTTAAGCGCCAGTTCCCTAGCTTGCTCATACTGGTCTTCCAGTAAATAACCTTGTATATCGCCCGCAAGACAAGCACTAGTAGCAATAAGCCCTTCGTGGTACATTTCAAGGACTTCAAGGTCAATTCTAGGCTTATAATAGAACCCCTCTGTATAACCGATGGACACGAGCTTTATTAAATTGCGATACCCTATTTCATTTTCTGCCAGTAGTACCAAATGACCTCTGTCTTTGTCTAGGTCTTTGTCTCTGTCCTTTCGAGAACGCTTTGCAACATAAACCTCACAGCCAATAATAGGCTTAATACCGTGTTTTTTTGCCTCTTTAAAAAACTCGACTACACCAAACATGCTACCGTGGTCCGTTATGGCTACCGCGTCCATGCCTGCAGCCTTTACTTTCTCAAAAAGTCGGTCAATTCGGGCAAAGCCGTCTAGTAAACTGTACTCTGTATGCAAGTGCAAATGCACAAACTTTGACATGATTTTGCCCCTCCTTCACTTAAAAATAGTGAAACGCTGTTGGTTTATTAATCCCTAATCGTATGGAAAGGGCAGCTCATAAAAGCTGCCCCTAGTGGTTGATTTAAGAAAAGCCAAAGCTTTTCAATATAAATAACTTGGTTACTGTAAATTACAAACCTAAGGTTTTCTTCAAATACGCCACTAAGTTATAAGCCTTATCACTTGGCACCTGTGGCAGACGTGCTGCTGAGAGCTCAGATTCTTTTAACGCAGTCCGCTTAACAGTCACCTTTGTAATTTCCTCAGAAGCTGTTTTTTCCATTTTCATAGGGTCTACACTTGGCAGATTGCCCCAGTTTTTAGGATTGTACATACTCCCCTGCATGACACCTGAGAGCAGTTCGTTAATCATAGCCATAGCGCCAGACTTATTGGCTGAGTTAAATGGAATGACTGCATACTGACCAAAACCAGTCGTCCCCGAACTCAGAACAAATGCTTTGGAACCATCTGGGTATTTTTCTTCCTTAACCATGCCTACACCCCAGTTTGAGTTGAGGTTCATACTAAAACTAATTTGTCCTTCCTTGAACAAGCGATCGAGTTCAACTGCATTTTTAGGCAGTTGCTTGCCCTCCATCCACATGTAAGGACGAATGTCTTTAAGAAAAGCAGCTACAGGTGCAAAAACAGCCTCTTGCTGCTTTACGTCTAAATTGCCTTCATAGAGCTTCTTCTGGTCGCAAAGACTTGCTGCCAGTGTATTGACAAAGGCTTGTCCCTCTGCTGTATTCAAAGAAGGGAACGTGAATTTACCCGGGTTTTCAATTATGTACGCTTTTAATTCGCTTAGTGTGCTAGGAGGCGTCTCCATCTGGTCTTCATCAAAGAATAGAACCAACTGATTCTTTCCAATTTGAACCGCCTTATTGTCTATTGACTTACCATCCAGCCAAGTGTTTTCATAGTTTTCAGATACTTGATTCATGGCTACATTAGGTAACTTATTTGAAAATGGGCCATAAAGCACACCCGCATCCTTGAGTTGACCAAAACCTTTTTTTGTCAACATGAGCATATCTGCGCTGCCCATAGCCACCTCATTTACCTTCTGCTCCTTGAGTTTAAGCAACATTTCATTCATGTTAAGTTGGTTCATAATGACCTTTACACCAAGGGTCTCTTCAATATAAGGCACCATAACCACGTCCATCCAAGTTTTTGCGAGTGGGTCAGTATAATCATGATAAACGTTGATGGTTGTTTTCTTTGTGCTGTCTACAATTAATTTCCATTCACTAGGTGTCACATCCGCAGTGCCCACTTCTGGCAATTTCGTGCATCCTGTCACGATGGCGATGATGCCTATCCATAGGGCAAACCACTTCGCTCTTTTTCTCATTGTCATTCCCCCAAATCCATTTGCGGTCTGAATAATGCTGTCTATGTGCTTTTTCACAGCATTATACTTATCTATCATTATACCTTATCGACAAGATTAAATGCAAAATTAATAGGAAAAAGGGGGCAATTGCAAAAAAAGAAGGCCTAAACCTTCTGATTCGACATTCTTAGTCGTTTTTCTAAATTATTCTTAGTTACTATTTTCAACCATAACCTTCAACCAACCAAACATTTCTGTGTCCTCATAGCTGCCATGAAACGCCTCAGAGCCCACGCCTATCGCATATACCGGAATAGCTACGCCAGTATGAGAATAGGTCGTAAAGCCAATCCCAGCTCTTGCGGCTAATAGATGGTTTAAAGTTGACACTAAAGGGTCATAGCTGCCGTAAAGTCTGTAGGTTTCATCGTCTTTAGGGCGTTTGCTTTTATCTGTCATAGACATTTTAAACGCTGCCTCTAATTGCTTTTGCTCAACCGCACTAAAAGGGCCTTTGAGTCCATAAGCCTCTGAAATTAAAGGCATAATCCCCGAGAGTTTTGCCTTAGTTCCTGCTCTTTTTTGATAGGCTTTTAGTTTGGCTTCAAATACTTCTGAAGACATGGTCTGCTTAGACAATAGCTCTAATTTAAGCTGATACTGTAACTTAGCTGAACCGAGCGACATGCCTCCTGTTTCATGGTCTCCAGTGACAATAATCAAGGTTTCATCTGGGTGCTTTTCGTAGAACTGATAAGCCTCTGCCACCGCTTCTGATAGTCCGATGGTTTCTTTCACTGCTGTGGCACCGTCATTTTCATGACAAGCCCAGTCAATTTTACCACCCTCTACCATTAGAAAGAACCCTTTAGATTGTGTGAGCACTTCAATACCTTTACGCGTAAAGTCTGCTAAAGAAAGAGCACCCGTTTGTCTGTCTATTTCAAAGGGCATAGACTTGCTGGCGTCCAGTATTGGACTAATAGCGATTGTTTTTCCCGCCCCAGCCTTTAACGCTTCAAACCCTATCTTATCCTTCACCACTTGGTAGCCCTGCTGCTCAGCCATTTTGAACAAGTCTGGATGCTTGCCGTCTTTACCCTTTTGCTGCAAGAAACCACCACCACCGAAGTAATCAAATCCGCTCTTAGTTAAATCTTTACCTATTTCATAATACAAACTGCGTGAACTTTGGTGGGCGTAGAACGTGGCTGGCGTTGCGTGGTCTATTGACGCACTGCTTACAATGCCCACTTTCATGCCCTTATTCTTTGCTATTTCTGCAATTGAAGTCAACGGTTTTGACTTAGTGTCTAGTCCAATAACCCCTTGTAGCGTTTTCTGCCCTGTTGCCATTGCAGTTCCTGCCGCCGCTGAATCTGTAATGTACGAATTCGCAGAATAGGTGCGTTTCAGCCCTAGAACAGGAAAGTCTGTGAAGGCTAAAGGCGCCCACTGACCTGATTTTTTCCCTACTGCGTCCAAGTAAACCTGAGTGCTATTGACCTGAGCTGTACCCATGCCGTCTCCTATAAAGCAGAAAATATATTTAGCCGTTTTAACATCTGGTTCTCTGCTTGCAAAACCTGTGGAAAATTGGAAGCCTGACCAGACGGCAGCTACCACCGCCACGCAGAGCAACAGTTGTTTTATAGTCAATTTTTGTTTACGCATCCGTTCAACCCCTTTGACTCGCATTCTATCACAGCTAATTCCACGAAAAAAGCCCCTATAATAGG
>JBGSUZ010000596.1:0-5885 GCA_041753235.1 Acidaminobacteraceae bacterium | reverse complement strand
AGACATTCTATACCGATGTTAAGATCGTTACCTGTCATTTTAATGGTTTTGTCGTGTGCTTCAATTAGAATCCCTTTGAGGATAGGATGAGTCGATTTAGTTGAAACCGCTTTTTGAACCGTATTGATCGCATTAGACAATATGGATTGAGAACAAATGAACTTCATTGTGGAAAACCTCCTTTTGATTTTGTTCGAACGGCGTTAAATAGTATTAAATAAGAATTATAGTAATAGTAATAGGGGCAGTTGATATGTGGAAAACCCCTTAGGACGTTGAAAAACAAGTAGATGGGCGAAAAATTAACCTGTGGACAAGTTTTCTGAAATATGAGGAAAAGTACCCATTCCGGGAAGTGCGAAATGCGCTTGACTTATCCACAAAAATAGATAAAAACATCTACAGGCAAATGGGGATAGTTTTCCACAACAATAAAATGGGGATTACTTACCCAGTGAACGAAATGGGGATTACTCCCCTTGAATTTCTTTTGTCAGTTTTTCAAGTTGGATTTTGAACTGTGCATCAGCAGCTTTGTCTCTAGTGATTTTGTCATAGGCATGAATAACCGTTGTATGGTCACGACCGCCAAACTCTTCGCCGATCTTAGGCAGCGACATATCTGTAAGTTCACGGCAGAGGAACATAGCGACTTGTCTTGGGAAAGAGATAGAGCGCGTTCGACGCTTTGATTCAAAATCTTCTACTTTAAGGTTATAAAATTGAGCGACAATAGACTTGATTAAGTCGGCATTGACTTGCTTTGGTTTGCTAGAGGATAAAATATCCTTTAGTGCTTCTGCTGCAAGGTCTGCTGATATGTCTCTATTCGTTAGTGAAGAGTAAGCAATGATGCGAGTTAGAGCGCCTTCAAGCTCTCTGATGTTGGATTTTATTTTACGCGCGATGAATTCAAAGACTTCATTTGGAATGATGATACTGTCCATTTCAGCTTTCTTTCTTAAAATGGCAATACGCGTTTCAAAGTCTGGCGCTTGAATGTCTGTGATTAAACCCCATTCGAATCTTGAGCGCAAACGATCTTCTAAAGTAGGAATTTCTTTAGGCGGGCGGTCGCTAGAGACGATAATTTGTTTATTTGCTTCATATAATGTATTAAAGGTATGGAAGAATTCTTCCTGTGTCCGCTCTTTGCCAGCAATAAACTGGATATCATCCACTAAAAGGACATCGACAGTTCTATATTTGTCTCGGAACTCAGTGTTTTTGTCGTCTTTAATGGAATTGATCAATTCGTTCGTAAATTTTTCACTGGTTACATAGACGACTTTTGAGGATGGATTTTGCTCAAGGATATAATGACCAATCGCATGCATTAAGTGAGTTTTGCCTAGACCAACGCCTCCATAAATGAAGAGCGGGTTGTAGGCTTTAGCTGGAGATTCTGCAACAGCTAAAGAGGCAGCGTGAGCAAACCGGTTGCTATTACCGATGACAAACTCGTCAAAAACATACTTAGGGTTAAGTCGTGGCGTGTCAAAGTCTAATGAAGGGTTGAATCTTTGATGGTTATCCTGATTATCGGAAAACTCATATTTAGACAACTCATTAGGTGTTATGAATTCAAGCTGATAGTCTTTGTTGGTGACGTGTTTGAGCGCATTAGAAATAAGAGAGACATAGCGGTTCTCAAGAATCTCCTTGTTGAAGTCATTTGGAACAGAAAGTACAAATTTTGTTCCCTTAATGCATATTGGATCAATTGTTTTCAGCCATGTATTAAAGCTGACTTCTGTAAGCTCTGTTTTGATAAGCTTAAGCGTTTTATCCCAAACTTCTTTCACGTTGAGATTCATGTGGTATCCCCCTGGTAACAAATAAAGAGTATTTTTTTAAAAAGAAAATAAAACTGCATAATTTTCTTTGGTATCCACAAGTTGTACACACAATATGAGGATTTTAAAAAATGACGATAGATTCAAAAACTATCAACAGGCACTTGTGATTAATGTGGATAAGTAAAATGAGTAAGCTCAATAAAATGACACTATACACAAAGCCACAGAATGATATATTAATATAATCACATTAGCAATATCAATGCTTTTTTGTGATTTTGACTTAAAAAATTAAAAATATTCACAGCTTTATCCACAAAATGTGGATAGGTGTGAATTTTTCGAGTAAATTTATCAAGTTATCAACACGTATATAATCATAACAAATCTAATGGGTTAATTCAATCGTTAGGGCATAAATTATCCACAGGATTTTATTTGTGGATAATTTATGCCTGTGGTTTATTTCAAAACGAAAATCTACCTTATAATAGAGTGTTTTAATTTTGGGAGTATGAAGAGGAAGGTTGTTATTAATGATACAAAAATGATTGACAAACTGTACTTTCATTTATATAATGACATAGCGGACTTTTTGTTTTGTGATAGAATTATATATATATACATTGATGATTCAAGGAGGTGTTTTCTAATGAAAAGAACTTATCAACCTAAAAAGAGACAGAGAAAAGTTGAGCATGGTTTCAGAAAAAGAATGAAGACTAAGTCTGGAAGAAACGTGTTAAGAGCTCGTAGACAAAAAGGAAGAAAGAAATTGACTGCTTAAGACCGCGACAAGTGGTCTTTTTTTGCAATTATAGGACTTTTACGGAGGTTTCCCGTGAGTGTGGAAAAGCTGAGAAAGAGCAGTCAATTTTCGGAAGTGTATAAAAAAGGCAAATCTAATGCAACGCGTCTTGTCGTCATGTACAGACTGGAAAATGGACTTGGGGTAAACCGAGTAGGGTATTCAGTCAGTAAGAAGGTTGGCAAGGCGGTTGTTAGGAATCGTGCTAAACGGTTAATCAAAGAGGCTTATCGGTTAAATTCGTCGGAAATCAAGACAGGATATGATTTGGTTTTTATAGCGAGAGTCAGAATGAACAGCGCTGAGTATGATGAGGTAGAGAAATCTGTCAAACGCTTGCTGAGAGACCTGAAATAGGGTGAAGAGATGATTAAACGTCTTATGCTGCTGATGATTCGTTTTTATAAACAGTACATTTCGCCATTTTTAGGGCCGAGGTGCCGTTTTTATCCGAGTTGCTCCCAGTATACTTATGAAGCTATTGAAAAGTATGGACCCTTTAAGGGGTTCTGGTTGGGTTTGAAAAGAATACTGAAGTGTCATCCGCTCCATCCGGGCGGCTATGACCCTTTAAAATGATTGATAAATCTAATTGTGTGAAGATATGACTGAAGCGTTTGTTTCAGGTGGGAGGTAGTCTATTGAGTTTTTTATACACTTTATTAGGCCAGCTTTTGGGCTTTATTTATGGGTTTATAGGTAACTATGCATTTTCAATCGTCTTGTTTACGGTTTTTGTAAAGTTATTATTGTTCCCATTAAATGCAGCTCAAATTAAGTCTTCTAGAGAAATGCAGGCAGTTCAACCAAAATTAAAAGCGATACAAGAAAAATATAAAGACGATAAAGAAATGCTCAATACAAAAACCTTGGAACTTTATAAGGACCATAAGGTTAATCCGTTGGCAGGTTGTTTGCCGATTTTTATTCAAATGCCGATTATCTTTGCATTATTTGGTACTTTGAAAAAGCCGGCAGAATACGTCCTATTAAATGGTGCGCCTCTTTCAAATGAAGCGCTTAGCAAAGGGTTTTTATGGGTTAAGGATTTGGCATTGCCAGATACGATTGGCTTAATTTTCCCGACAGCACCAACATTTATTGCTGGTTTACCGGGCTTGATGCCAATTATAGCAGCTGTATTGACGTACTTCCAAATGACCAGCATGTACAAAGGTCAAGAAGTTAATGAACAAATGAAAATGATGAACAACATTTTTCCAATTATGATTCTGTTTATGTCACAAAATCTTTCTGCAGGCCTTATGGTTTATTGGGTAGTTAGTACACTGTTCTCAATTGTACAGCAGAGAGTATTCAGTGCCATGCCCAAGGAGGAGTCTAAATAAAGATGTTTACCGTTGAAAAGACAGCCAAGACAGTAGAAGAAGCATTAAAACTTGCACTCATTGAACTGGATGCGACAGAAGAAGAAGTTATTGTCGAAGTACTGGATGAACCTAAAAAAGCCCTTTTAGGACTGATCGGCGGAAAAGAAGCCAAGGTTAAAATCACTTTGAAAGAAGATTGTGATAGACGTGCTAAGGCATTTTTGGATGACGTCTTTGAAAAGATGAACATCGTCGGAAAAATCCATACCAAAACGACAGGCAAGGATCTTTATGTCAGTATTGATGGACCAGATATGGCCGTGTTGATTGGTAGAAGAGGTCAGACCTTAGATTCACTTCAGTATTTGGTTAGTTTAGTAGTTAATAAGGACAGAGACGACTATGTTCGCGTTGTTCTTGATACTGAAAACTATAGAGAGAAGCGAAAAGAGACGCTTGAAAAGTTAGCGAATCGTTTGGCTTACAAAGCAAGAAAAATGCGTAAGGATATTATATTAGAACCTATGAATCCCTACGAAAGAAGAATCATTCATTCAGCCCTTCAAGGCAATCCGCATGTTAGTACGCGTAGCGAAGGGGAAGAGCCATTTAGAAAAGTGATTATTTTCTTAAATAAATAATTCATCTAAAACCCAGTGTGACGCTGGGTTTTTATCTATTGTATGGAAAGTAGGTGTCTTATGCATGAATTTGAAGAACCGATAGTCGCTATAGCAACGGCGCCAGGAGAAGGCGCTATAGGCATTGTTCGCTTAAGCGGTGAAGGGGTTATTGCGCTAGTGAATGGTATATTCAAAGCTAAACGTGGCAGAGGCTTTGATAAATCTGATGATAAGCGTTTGATTTATGGACATATTTTAGATCAAGCGGCAGTTATAGATGAAGTAATGGTAGCACCGATGTATGGCAAGCAGACTTATACTCGGGAAGATATGGTAGAGATTCAGTGTCATGGCGGGATGGTACCGCTGCGTGCGATTGTGTCACTGCTCTTGAGTAAAGGGGTTCGAATGGCGGAACCTGGTGAATTTACGAAACGGGCATTTTTAAATGGTCGATTGGATTTGGCGCAGGCAGAATCTGTTATGGATTTGATTAGTGCGAAAACACCGGATGGATTTCATGTGGCTTATAATCAGTTAGAAGGGAAACTTTCTAAACAGGTTGAGGTAATTCGTGGGGAATTAGTCAGTGTTATGGCTCATTTAGAGGTCAGTATCGACTATCCTGAAGAGGATATTGAGGAAATAACTTATCCAGAGGTACTTCATAGATTTGCAAATATAGAGTCGGGTATTGATAAATTACTGCTTGGCAGTGAGTCGGGCAGAATTTTAAGAGAAGGGCTTAGTACGGTCATTGTAGGAAAGCCCAATGTGGGTAAGTCTTCACTGCTAAATGCGCTGCTAAAAGAAGCCAGAGCAATTGTTACAGATATTCCGGGAACGACTCGGGATGTCATTGAAGAATATATACAGATTAAAGGTGTTGCGCTCAAGCTTGTTGATACAGCAGGAATACGTGCGACGGACGATTTAGTTGAGCAAATAGGTGTAGAACGGAGCAAGCAAGTCTTCAATAAAGCAGACTTAGTTATTTTCGTACTCAGTGCCGACCAACCACTTAGTGAGGAAGACCGAGAAATTATGGGTTACTTGAAGGGGAAGAAGGCAATTACGATTATTAATAAGACTGATTTAGAGATGGTTCTTGAGATGGATGAGGTACAGGATTCATTGGGGCATCAGCCGATTATTCAAACATCAGTGCTTATGGATGAAGGGATAGAACGCCTTGAAGACGTGATTGCTGAGATGGTATATGGCGGTGTTAAGTCACAGGAACTGGCGATGGTTTCAAATGTGAGACATGTGTCTGCACTAAAAAAAGCAAAAAGTGCTATTGAAGATGCGATTCGCGTTGCTG
>JBGSUZ010000595.1:0-2314 GCA_041753235.1 Acidaminobacteraceae bacterium | reverse complement strand
CGTGGTGGATGGTGAATTCTGCTCTTAGCTTGGTTGGGTCTGCTACGGTGACTTGTACATTGGTGTTGGCTTCTACTGTGATGTTGTGAATTAAGGAGTATCTGATTTTAGGTGTGGATACACCATTAAATTGAATGGTCTTTGGTTTGGAACTGTAGTCTTTTTTATTGAGGGTAACTTCGTAGACGTTGTTGACATTATTGACATCTGAAAGGTCTTTTACATCTACTTTCCTAGCATTTTTAACATCTGCATTTGCAATCATGGTGTGTGTTACATATTCGATATATTTTGTCTCCTGACCTCCTAGGCCAATTTTTTCCATGTTGATTCTTGATGCTAACTTTACATATACTGAAATTGTTTCTTTGTCTTGTGGAATTTCTATTTTATTGGCTATTTTGGTGCACGCTTTATCTTCGTAGGCAGTTATTACGAAGCCATGTTTGAAGGTTTTGTCAATTGGTTCTACGTTGAAAGTGTTGTATGAGGTAACATATTGGTCATTTGCATTTTTTCCTCTGCCGTATGCGCGCATAGAGCCTTTTTCGTTTAGACTTGCGGGTGTTTGCATGATTAGATAGGGTTTGAGGCTGTTGTCCGATAAAGTGCCACCGTATCCGGTTTTACCTGTCAATGTTTTTGAAAGAAGGCTTTTCATTGACCAACTTTTGGGGTTTGTGTCTTTGAATTCGTCTTCACTGATGAAGGGTTTTTCTAGCATGTGATTTGTAGTGGTTGGATCACTAACACGCCCCCATGTTTCCTCAGCTTTGCTTTGCGAAAAATAAGTATAATTAGGAAGATCAAATTCATTTCGGTCACCTACAACAGGGCCATTTGTATACTTATCGTTTGTAACAGGCCTACCATACAAATCATAACCTAAGTACCTGTATTCGCCTGCACCTAGTAATTTGCCATCTACCCAAGTGCCTTTAAACGGCCCTTCTTGACCAAACCCTTTCGCCGTCAAATGATTCCAGTTATAAACCGTCACATGCTGACTTTCCAAAGGTTTTATCGCGACGTACATACCTTTTTCATTCTGAAGTCTAACTTTTTGAATGAATAATTGGTCTATTAAAGACTTTTGATATTCCGTCAATTTATTAAAACCCGAATAATGTGATTCAGTCACTTGATATGTTGCGCCATAGCTTCTTTCCATTGGTGGAAAAGAACCTAGTAACACACTGAAAATGATAAAAAACGATATTATTCTCTTCATACAGTTTCCTTTCTAATTATTTGAGTGTTGATTCTAATAATGGCTCCACAGCTTGTGCATCAGAGAAACATAATCTAATACCATTGTATGTCTTATAAACAGTCTTACTTTCGGAGTATCTATCTTTTCCTTGGCAATAGTCTTTGAACATCTTGAAGATAGCTTCACCATCTTTATCTCCATAGATTCGTTTGAATGTTTGTATAAAATATTGCTCATGAGTAACCGCTGTTTTTCCATTTTTAATTGTAAAACTAACTTGTGGGGCAAATGGTAACTTACCTCTTTTTTGCTTTTCTTCAGGTCTTACATTAATTCTTATATCGCCTATCGTCGTCACATAGTGGTCATAGTCCGTACTAACCCCAAAATACATATGCGAATCACTAATCGTAAACATCTGCGCGTAATACCCATTAGTCTCTGCATATTGTGTACTATACTTTGCAAGGTCATAAGCTAAGCGGTTCAAATTCTTCTGAGGCATTTCATAGTAACGGTGTGATTTACCATCATGAACGCCATCCACATTAATAAACATCAATTCACCATTATAAGGAATAAAATTACCACCAACTTCGTCTAAACCAAGCCATTCTTTAACAGATAAATCAGATACGCCTAATCCGATAGAATTGTTATGTCGTCCACCATTGTTCGCCGACTTCCCAGTTGTAAAATCCTCAAACTCCTGATCCGTCCACCAGTTCGTCAACTTGCCTTTCATCGTAATCGGTTTTTCCGAATACCAAACATCGCCTGAGTTTTTCAGACCGTTTTTGTCCTTCTCAATAACTACAGGCTTGCTTTTGACTTGTGCCAAAAAAGCTTTTAAGAAGTAATTGACCGTTTCGCCGTAGTCCTTTGTATTCTTACTGACCGTTACCGAATCTCGCATAGACTTGTCCATAAGCTTTGTAATGAGCACCGCCGCTTCTGCCCTTGTCAGTGGGTTCTTCGGTTCAAAGTTGCCATTGCTACCTTTGATAATGCCTAGTTGATAGGCTTTTAAAACGGCATCACGGTTTACATCGTTTACAATTTTATAGTCTTTGAACTTGTATTCCAGCCCGTGGTCAGCAG
>JBGSUZ010000594.1:0-4181 GCA_041753235.1 Acidaminobacteraceae bacterium | reverse complement strand
ACCGAGGCGACGATGAGCGCTATTCGTGTGGCAAGAGGTTACACGGGCAGAAATAAGATGATCAAATTCGAAGGCTGTTATCATGGGCATTCGGATGCTTTATTAGTTAAGTCTGGTTCAGGTACTTTGACTTATGGTGTACCGACCAGCCCCGGCGTTCCAGCGGACACGGTGAAGGATACGCTGGTTAGTGCTTACAATGACCTTGACGGTATGAAAGCTTTGTTTGAAGCAAACCCAGACAGCATTGCCTGTGTTATTGTTGAGGCAGTGGCGGGCAATATGGGCGTTGTACCTGCTAAACCTGAGTTTTTACAAGGCATGCGTGCCCTTTGCGACCAGTATGGCGCAGTGCTCATATTTGACGAAGTGATCACTGGCTTCAGACTTGGTCTTGGCGGTGCAGCGGCGGTTTACGGCGTAGAGCCTGACCTTGCTTGCTTCGGTAAAATCATCGGCGGTGGTCTCCCAGTAGGCGCCTACGGCGGTAAAGAAAAGTTCATGAGCGTGGTGTCGCCAATAGGCCCAGTCTACCAAGCCGGAACCCTTTCAGGCAACCCGCTGGCGATGCATTTCGGTCTTAAGACCCTCAAGCATTTAGAAGCACACCCAGAAATTTACGACGAATTAGAAGCTAAAGCGGCTTGGCTTGTAGAGAAAATCAGTGCGATTATTGAAAAGGGTGGTTACCCGATGTCGATGATTCGCTTTAAGTCTATGCCTTGTTTGTTCTTCGCGAAGTGCGAGATGTATTCGTATGATGATGTGAAGCACTGTGATACGGAGAAGTATGGGGAGTTCTTCCGCCTTATGCTTGAAAAGGGATTTTTGTTGCCGCCTGCTCAGTTTGAAGGGTGGTTTTTGTGTACGGCGCATACGGAGGCGTTGTTGGAGGCGTTGGTGTGTGCGGTTGAGGATGTTTTGGGGGAGATGTTTTAGGGTTTAGCATTGCTAGTTAGATAAGTTAAAGTGTGATTTTTTGAGACGATATCAAATGAACATGGACTATTTTCAAAAATAGCAACCTAATAATGGTTTAGTTATTCCATATTGATATTGGATTTTAAATGTATTGACTACTTTTATAATTTCATTTTGTGTAGGCACATGGTGGACATAATGAAATTTCTCCATATATCGATTAATTAGAAGTTCACAATAGTTCATGGCAATAATTTTATTATTTGTATAAAAAAGATATCATTTTAATAGGATGATATCTTTTTTGTGTAAATTATAGTGCTATGCAAATGCAACGAGATATCGTTTAATTGATTATATGAGATAATATGAAAATTCTTGGATCTGTAAATTTACTATACGATAACAGGTGTAAATAAGGATATATAGCATTAATAATATATGCTATTATGTTATTGTATGGAAGGTGAAAAATATGACAATAGCAGCAATAATTAGTGCAATGGAATCATTTAAACAACTTTATATTGATTCAAGTACGATTGAAGTGCTGTTTATTGAAGAAATAACGGAGACAATACAGATAAAATACTTGGAATCAGGTGTTGTAACTTATGTAACAAAGTCTTCGATTTCAGATGAGTATTCTAATAGAAAAATAATAAAAGTTGATAATGTGTTTATTTTAAGATTAGAGGGGATTGGATGTATAGAGTAGAAATAGGTGAATTTGATGGGAATGGTTGGGAAAACTTGATGCAACGGTGTTGGAAGGATAAATTTGAAAGTGAATTATTTCAAAGGATGCCTGCAACTGTACAAGGTGATAGTGGTATTGAGGGATTTACTTTGACTACGGGTAAAGTATTTCAGTCTTATTGCCCAGAGAAACAATATGATGCAGCTGAACTTTATGAAAAACAACGTGATAAGATTACAACTGACTTAAATAAGCTTATTAAGTATCAGAAGGACTTGCAAGAAGTATTAGGAAAGACGTTAATTAAAGAATGGCATTTTGTAACGCCTGAAGTAACTAATAAAGCACTTAATGCTCATTGTAGGACAAAAGAAAAAGAGTATCAAGACAAAAAATTAGAACACTTAGATCCCAATTTTAGAATTGTAATTAAGGAATATACTGATTATTTGGTTGAGATTACAAGGCATATGAATCTCATGAAGTTAAAATTAGATATAGCGGTAGATACTCCCTACGAAATTGATTGGAACCAATGTGAATCAGCTCATGTTGATAATCTTAGACGGAAAGTCACTAATTTATTTAGTCCTTATAATATGTCCGAGGAAAAGAGAATTGAGAGGGTTAATAAAGTAGTTGAAAGCTATATATTCTATTACCAACGTGGTCTAAAAGTGTTGAATAAATTGGAAGATAAATTTCCAGAACAGTATGGGAAACTAAAGAGAGTGAAATCAACACAAGGAGAAACTGTTGAGATGGCCTGCATGTTCCCTACTAAATCTGAAAAGGAAATGTTAGATAATATACAATCAGATTTACTTAATGAACTCACAATTGAACTAGGTGAGCACTTTGAAAAGGCGAGTTTAGAACAATTAACAAAGCAGATTGTTTCTGAGTGGTTGATGCTTTGCCCTTTGAATTTTGGCGGTGAATAATGAAAGATATTTTTGATGATATTAAAGGCTTAGTTAATCAAATAAATTTTAAAAATAGACCTGTCCACATTAGTTACAAATATCGAACAATATACCAAGTCTCTAGATTGACCCTTATTGTTGGAATTACATCTACTATAAGGGGCTGCTCAATTCTGAAAGCGCAAGTAATTTCATCAGCGCTAGATAATGAGGAGATATTAAGACAATTAGATATACTGGTGAATAGTGGTGGCGCTGGTTTTGTTAGAGGTTGGAGGTATAACCAACTAATTAGTAGTGCTATTAACTATAGTAACGCTGAAATGTTAACGGAATTTTCTGATACAGGAAAGATTGTTTTGACAGAGAAGGGAAGATGTTTCTTTGATGAAATTATGGCGGATAGCGAACTTTTTTCTATTGAGAAAAATCAACTGCTTAAGATAAAGAAAAAGCTTTCTGATGCAAAGTTAATGACAATACTTGAGCGAGGAATGTAAATGATAAAAATAAATGAACTATATATTAGGGTACATACAGCAACAGACCTATTAGAGTTTAATCAAGTGTTCTCTAGTAAGTTAAATGTAATAACATCTTATACAAACACAAAAGGAAAAAGCACGATTGGAGAATCTATACTTTTTTGTCTAGGATTAGAAGAAATATTGGGTAATAAGAATGAAAAAGCAGTTAAACCAGTTTTACGTTCTAAAATAGAAGTTGAGGGTGAAGAATACTGTGTTGTTCAATCTGATATATTTTTAGAAGTTGAAAATAATAGAGGAGAAAGAATTACTATACAGAGAAGCCCTAAAAACAATGATCGAGATTCAAGATTGGTGAGTGTATTTAGTGAAGGACTACAAGAGGTACTAAAGGGATCTTGCGAGTTTACTGATTATTTCGTACATGACCCAGGTGCAGCAAAAAACATCAGGGGATTTCATCATTTCTTACAGATTTTCATAGGTCTGAATTTGCCAGACGTTGTTACTTATGATGGGAAAGTAACAAAATTATATATACAAACATTAGCATCTTGTTTCTATATTGAGCAGAAAAAGGGTTGGATGAATGTTTTAGCAACATTACCTACTTACTATCGAATTAAAGGATCGAATTAAAGATGTAAAGAAACGTGTATTAGAATTCTGTATGGGTTTATCTGTTCTTGAGACTGAAAGAGAATATAATTTATGCAGGGCAAAATTAAGAGATACAGAAAATGCTTGGAAGTCAACTGTTGAAAATATCACATTTGGGGTTAAGAAAGTTACGGATGTTAGCGTACTCGGACTCAAAATGCATCCACATATTATTGATTCAGAAGAGTGCTGTCAGCTTATTATAAGCACAGACTCTGAAGAAGATATAGAACTATCAAAGTACTTATCTAACTTAGAAGCCCAGCTCATATTACTAAATAATGAAAAAGAACCAACTATTGAGAATCGTAGTTTTGCATTGAATCGAGAGTTAAATGAACTTGATGAGCTATATAAGCAATTTATTATTCAAAAAAGTGATGTACAGCAAAATTACTTATTAGAGAAGGAACAGTTAGAATCTATTCAGCATAGATTGAATAATGTGAATACAGATTTGTTAGAGAATAAAGACTTAAAAAAACT
>JBGSUZ010000593.1:0-1969 GCA_041753235.1 Acidaminobacteraceae bacterium | reverse complement strand
TTTTGTTCTTTAGTCATTTGTAGTACACCTCCATAAAATTATCCCCTTTACGCCAAGTAAACCGTCGGTGTGTCGATGAACATAGCATAAGGTTAGCACAACAATTATATAACAAAGCCTCTAGTCAGTCAATCGGATTTGACAATCCTCTGGACTCAATTTGCTAAAAAAGTTTGTTTTAGCAAATTGAAGGTCATTGTTCATTTGTTTTATAAGCGCATCTAGCGATGCAAACTTTTCTTCACCACGAATATGCTCAATAAAAAAGATACGAATAACTTCATCGTAAATATCTTCATCAAAATCAAGCAAATAGCTTTCGAGATTGAGTTCTGTCTGTTCAAATGTAGGGTTGTAACCAACATTGCAAAGGCTTGGGTACAGCACATCCCCTACCTGCGTGTAACTGACGTAAACGCCAGGTTTGATTAAACTCATATGCGTATCAGTCAAAATATTAGCTGTTGGAAACCCTAGTTTACGTCCAACTTGTTTGCCCTTAATCACAGGGCCTACAACACTATAAGGTCGACCCAGCATTTTTCTAGCAGCGGCCATATCCCCATGTTTGATGCGGTCTCGAATTTCAGAACTGCTGATTTTATGGCCTGACAGCGCTACTGGCTCTATGACAAGCAGTTCATAACCATATTTCGAGCTGAGTGTCCTAAGTAGGTCAACATCGCCTTCTGCACCTTTTCCAAAACGATAGTCAAAGCCTACTGCAATCGCTTTGACATTCATGCCGTCAATTAAATATTGATGCACGAACTGTTCTGGGCTAGTGCTCATAAAGCCTTGATCAAAAGGAATCATGAGTAGATAATCTGCGCCAGTTGCTGCTATGAGTTTCTCTTTGTCATCGTTACTAACCAACTTTTGAACACGATGTCCATTGCGCGTAAGTTCTCTCGGGTGATTGCTGAAAGTATACACGACACTTTTATAGCCATGTTCCCTGCAGTATGACACCATATCGCCTATGACCTTCTGATGCCCAATATGCAGACCATCAAAAGTACCAAGGGCTATACCAATTGGATCTTTCGCTAAAGCAAGTTCTTTTAAATCATACAAAATTTTCATGATTCGTCACCACTGTAGAGGCGTTTTTCCAAGGACAGTCTTTTTGTGGCTGCCTCATAGACGCCAATTCCAATAAAGTCATTCTCACAATAAAGTCTATAAGAACAGTTGACTTCAGGTTTTTCTATTAGAAAACTGCTCAAGTCTATTTTAATCCCATTTAACAATTTTGCCAAAACATATTTTGAAATATTACAACTTTCTAATGATTTAAAAGGTGTATCGAGTCCAAGTAGCACTTCTTCAATACGCCCACTAGCGACTAAAGTGCTAACTTCCTCGAGCGTCATAGCATCTTCTATTTTAAAAACGCCACTCTGCATGCGAATCAAACTCGTCATATGAGCATAACAGCCTAAAGCTTCACCTAAATCATGACAAATAGTCCGTACATACGTTCCTTTTGAGCAGGTCACGTCCATACAAAGCCCCTCCGGGTAAACCCGAATGATTTCTAAAGCGTGGATGGTTTGACGTCTTGCCTTACGTTCTATGACAACGCCTTCTCTGGCAAGGTCCACCAGTTTTTTACCATCTACCTTTAGGGCGCTGTACATGGGCGGAACCTGATCAATTTCACCACGAAATCGTGGCAAAACCGCTTCAATTTCCTCAGGCGTTGGTCTTTTATCAGAACGTTCAAGCACAGTACCCCAGCGATCTTGCGTATCGGTTGATTCACCAAACTTAATTTCACAACGGTATGTCTTTTGGTCGTTCGTCAAATGCTCAACCACTTTAGTCGCTCGACCTACACAGATTGGTAAAACCCCTACTGCCATCGGGTCTAGTGTCCCTGTATGTCCAATTTTTTTTAAATGAAGCAAGCGCCTCATTACAGCCACCACGTCGTGGGAAGTCATATCTGTCGGCTTGAGCACAT
>JBGSUZ010000592.1:0-5954 GCA_041753235.1 Acidaminobacteraceae bacterium | reverse complement strand
CTGGGCATGGTACGTCAGTGGCAAAGTTTGTTTCAGGAGCAGGTTTATTCTGAGACAGACATCAGCGGAAAACTAGATTTTGGGCATTTGGCACAAGCTTTTGGCCTTAAGTCTTTCTACGCGGAGGACGCAGCTGGACTTGAGCACGCACTAACAGAGTCGTCTAAATTTGAGGGCAGTACGCTAACCGTGCTCTCCCTTTCTCAAGATGCAGCCGTATTTCCAATTGTACCGCCGGGCAAAGGGCTAGAAGCCGCTATAGAGGGCCATATAAAATAAATTTGTCATCCATAACCATTTACATTTCAATGCTTTGGGTATAAGATGAGCATCTATATAGATGGGAGTGGAGAAAAATGAATAAACAAGCAATGCTTAAATGGGTCAATGCACTCATGGGAATTACGTTTTTATTGACTGCCAGCGGTGGACTAACACGTAAGTTTTTCCCAGATGCAATACCTTATGAAACGTTTAAATTATTCCACCCAAATGCAGGTGTGTTATTGGTAATATTAATAGGCATGCATGTATGGCTCAATTTTGGTTGGATTCGTTCAACTTACTTCGGAAAGAAGTAAACTTCTTGGCATATGAGATAGCAAATAATCTCATATGCCTTTTTGATTGTCTTAAAAAATTATAGCGTTGACGCTTAGGGTGACTCAAACGTTTTACGCCTCTTTTTTAGGGTAATATTTGGAGGTAGGAGGTGGCTAATATGAAGCGGAATTCTTCAAAATATACAGATGAGTTGTTACTCTATTCAGGCCAATATGCGCTTTTTTATGTGGTCATGAATTTTAGTAAAGACGGGCTTAAATTTTTCCAATATTCCGGACACATGCTAATGCTTACAGGCTTGGTCGTCCAAATACTTTTTTTGACGCGGTGGGGTGACAAACCACTCGGTAGAATCCTTGGCAGTCTTATCTGCCCTGCGCTCTATACCTTGTTTGAAGCCAACGATTTCAACAGTTTTATACTTAATACTGGGCACTTCTTCTTTTGGGTATTCTCGCTAACCATAGGCCTCATGAATGCAATTAACCTTAAGGCAAAAGGTGGCAAGAAAGACTGGATTGAATCTGCAATCGTGTTCATGAACGTGATTATGTATTTGTTTATTTATATGTACTTCGATACAATGACAAAGCTTCAAGAACTGGCAACAGTTGCAAATTCAACGGTGAGTGAGTATGCGTATGAAGTTTCCATATTTAATTTGATCCCCAATATAGCGACTTTCTTTAAAGACAGTACCCACATATACCTCATGTTAGGTGGCGTTGTGTTGGGTATTAGCTTGAGCATTGGCAAAATAAGAATTAATCGATTAAACGAACAGATTAAAGAGCTATTTGGTACTTATTTAGACCCGGTCATAAGAGACAAAGTATTGGCTTCCGGTGGTGTACTAGAAGAAAAAAAGACGCTGGCAGTCCTGTTTTGCGATATTCGCAACTTTACAACGTTGTCTGAAACCAATGGGCCTAGTAAGACCATTGGCATGCTGAATGCCTATTTTGCGTGCTGGGAACAAGTGGCAACTGCCAATGGTGGGGTTATTAACAAATACATTGGGGACGCCGTGATGATACTTTTTGGGATTAATGAACACCCAACACTTTCGGCAGCAGATTCAGCAGTGGCCTGTGCTCGCGCCTTTCAAGAACAGTTTGGTCAAATGAACTCGAATTTACAGGCGCGTAATTTGCCTATAGTACCAGCAATTGGCGTTGGGATTCACTATGGAGAGGTGGCTCTTGGCAATGTGGGTAGTGAAAGGCGCAGAGAATTTACTGCAATAGGGGACACGGTTAACATCGCTTCAAGGCTTGAGTCCGCAACTAAGGAACTGTTTTTGACAGAAGAAAAACCGCTAACACTAATGGTGTCCAAGGCGGTGTTTGATATGCTTCCAAATGAGCAGCAAGATACTTTCAAGTCTTATGAAATTCTATTATTGAAAGGAAAAAATGACTGGATAGAGACCTACACCTTAAAAAACTAAAATCAGGTTTAACGAAAAGCTAATCCATTAATTACCTCAACTTTACATTAAGTCATCGTTATTGTTCTACAATCATAGCTGTAGAACAAAACTTACGTAAAGGATGAGGTGTATACGATGATTCGTCAATTTTCAAACAAAAACAAACTACTGTCTTTAACAACTGCAGGATTGCTTCTATTAAGCAGTGTGGTGCCTAGTTTTGCCATGCCACTGAATTCAATCCACTTTGGATTTGCTAAAAATGTAATTGTAATGATTCCAGACGGCATGAGTCATTCTGGGGTCACATTAACACGTTGGGTATACAATAACGGCAAAGCTTTAAATATGGACCCACTTACTGCTGGTATGGTTAGAACGCATAATGCAGATACAGCGATTGCGGATTCTGCACCAGCTGGTACTGCAATGGCAACGGGTTACAAAACACAAGATAAACTCGTTGGGGTTAAGCCAACTCAAACGACTTTAGAAGGTGCGCGCGCTGTTACTAAAAGCGAAGCACTTGCACCAACAGCCTCTATATTAGAAGCGGCTAAACTTAATGGAAAGTCTGTCGGTATTATAGCTACTTCTGAAATTCAGCATGCAACGCCAGCAGATTTCAGTGCCCATGCAGTTCATAGAAACCTGTATACAAGCATTGGAGAGCAACAGGTTTATCAAATGATGGATGTTGTACTTGGCGGCGGTGGTGACTATTTGCTGCCAGATCCTAAAAACTCAAAAGATGCTAAAAATAAGATGCGCATTGATGGCGAGGATATGACAAAAGCGCTCAAACAACTAGGGTATAACTATGTTACCAAACGGAGTGAAATGTTAGCGGTCAAGCAAGGTAAGTTATGGGGCGCTTTCTCACCCACTGCGATGAGTAAAGATATGGTAAAGTCTGTGGACGAACCGTCTTTAGCTGAAATGACCAAAAAAGCCATTGAACTCATGTCTAAAAATAAAAAGGGCTTTTTCTTAATGGTTGAAGGCTCACAGGTAGACTGGGCTGCACATGCAAACCAAACGGTGGGTATAGTCTCAGAAATTAAAGCTTTTGATAATGCCGTTGGAGAAGCGTTGAAATTTGCTAAGAGCAATAAGGACACCCTTGTCATTATTGCGTCAGACCACGGCAATGGCGGTATTTCGATTGGAGATGCCAGCACAACTAAGACATACTCAGAACTGCCAATTAGTTATTTTACGGATAGTCTTAAGCGGGCGAAAATAACAGAAGAAAAAGCAGTGAGTTTAATAAATGCAGAGCGTAGCAATGTGAAAGCTGTTATGAAACAGCTGGGTATTACAGACTTAACTGCTGAGGAAGAAGCAACCATTGTTGAGGCAAAAGGTGTGAATCAGGACGGCGCAGCTTTTGATAAAACGGATGCAGTAATCAGTTCAATTGTCAGCAAGCATGCACATATTGGCTGGACGACAGGTGGACATACTGGTGAGGACGTTGTACTTTACGTCTATACGCCAGATATGAAAAATCAATTAACGGGCACTATTCAGAATTCAGACATAGCACTTTATGCAGCTAAAGCGCTGGGACTAGACTTAGACGCAACGTCGAAAAAATTGTTCGTCCCACAAAGTGCATTAACTAAAATGGGTTATAAGGTTACTAAAGATGAAACAGATGCGCAAAATGTGGTACTGGTCGTTGAAAAATCCGGGAAATTCTATCGTTTCCCAGAGAATAAAAACTACTTTGAAACAAGCGGAAAAAAAGTAAGTTATAATGGATTGAATATTTTCAACGGGATTCAGTTTTATTTACCGCAAGCTGCGTTAGACTTGATTAATAAAAAATAGCAGCCAAAAGCCTCTCTAGCATGATGAATTCATGTCTAGAGAGGCTTTTTTATTGGTTAAGTTTTTTGGGCAATCTCAATGTTATGAGTAAGCCAGGGTGGTTGTTTTGTATAGCTATTTTGCCTTTGAGGTTGTTAATGACGACGTTGTATACAATAAACAACCCTAGTCCGGTATGGCCTTCGTGGCGCTGGGTGGTATAAAAGGGTTCGCATATTCTTTTGAGATCTGTTTCGACAATACCAACGCCATTGTCTGAATACAGAAGTTCAATTTCATCTTCTACTTCAATCACTTCTATTGTAATTCTGCGTTCATGAATATTTTTAAAGCCATGCGCAAGAGAGTTTTTAATGAGGTGATAAAAAATATGGTTGAAATCCTCTGGGTAACTTTCAAGAATCAAAGTTTCTGAGCACACAATCGTTATATGAAGGCGTTCACGCGCTAATTCAGCTGAAAAGTTGACTGGAATGATTTCTAATAGATTTAAAAGGTTGAATTCACATAGTTTTCTAAATCTGGATTCGGGTGAAATTTCTTTAAAGTTTTCGATGAGTTTCGAAGCAGCGGACAAACTGCAATTCATAATACTGAGACCGTCCTGCACGTCGCTGAAACTTTCATTAAAAGCAGATTTGCTTAATTGACCATTATTGAGAGACACTTTAAGGTTTCCAAGCGATGTTTGAATATAAGACCCAAGCGTAATGGCATTGCCAAGCGGCGTATTGATTTCATGCGCAATTCCAAAAACCAAATGGGTAACAGCAGACATTTTTTCAGATTCAATTAGTTTGGTATGAACCTTCTGTAATTCCTCTGTTCGTTCATTGACGCGCTGTTCAAGTTCTAAGTTTAATTGATGCAGTGCCTGTTCTGAGGAAAGACGTAAGGTATTTTCCTCTATTAGTGCAGACGCCATTTGATTGAATGCGTCAGTAACAACGCCAATTTCATTGTCGCCATTTTTCTGAAGTGGCTCAAAGGGGAGGTGTAGCTTAAATTCAGACATAGCCTTAGCAATACGCGTGAGTGGTGTCGATATGTGCTTTGAAATTAATAAAATTGATAAGATACCAATGACTAAAATGCTGAAAAAAGCATATAGAAGCATAGTAATGATTCGATTAGCCCCTTTATTATAGTCTTCCATATAAATAGTAGAAACAATAATCCATTCCCAATAAGGGTCATACTCTGCATAAGCGACTTTTGGGGCAATTCGATTGTCATAAGGATACTTCCAAGAATAATGGGTAAAACCGCCTCCTGAAAGAGCTTTTTGGATAATGTCCTGAGCGACGTAAAAGTCTTTGCCGCTCATGTCCTTTGTCAGCCAAGTATTTTCGCCTTCTATACTAGGGTGTGCGATTTCATAGGCTTGTTTATCTAAAATGAATATATAGCCATGACGTCCTAGGTCTATGTTGTTGCTGATTTGACGGGTTCCGTCTAATTGTTTTGGCCCAAGAACAAAGCGCTTCACTTCTTCTTGGGCAGCAGATTGATCTTGTATGTTTAGCGCTACCAAATTGGCCTTAAGCTCAATTGATTTTTTTACCATGCGCACCCCGTTTTTGAGGATGACTTCACCGGATTTATCTAACTCATTTTTCGCGGTGTAATAACTGAACAAACCTACGGTAAGACTTGAAACCAGTAGTGTCAGGACAATAATCAATGCCAGCTCAGTTTTAATGGATTGTGAACGAAATTTATTTAGGTAAGGATTGTTCTTCATTGAAGTACCTCAATTGTCTATAGTTACATCTTATTAAAAGTATGTGGTTCATTATACCCTTAGAGACTTGAATAAATCAATCTAGGAATTTCCTTATTGACAGATTCGCAGTGAAAAAGAATTTATAAAATATAGGTAGTTAATGTTTTGTCAACAACCTCAAAGGGTATGAAACAAGGGAAGTGAGCGTAAAATTATTAAAAGTAATAACGAAATCAAAAGAGAGGGGGGCACAAAGTTGAAGCTGAAACATTTAGAACAGTATGAAATGGAAAAATATCTATTTCATAAGGGCGAATCTTACAAAAGCTACGAGTTCTTTGGAGCCCACAAACAGGCAGATGGCAGCTATTCGTTTTCAGTATGGGCACCAAATGC
>JBGSUZ010000591.1:0-2346 GCA_041753235.1 Acidaminobacteraceae bacterium | reverse complement strand
GTAGAATTGAAGCATCTCCTTAAGCCAAGAAAATAGTTCAATCATTGTAATACCTGGGTCATGAGCGTTTTCATCCGTCCAGTAAGGCGCGTATTTTCTTATGGCTTTTCTGGCATGTTCTACTATCATGTCATAATTCTGATCATCTAAAGTTATGGTCTTGATCATGATGCAATACCTCCATACGCTCAGATTGCATTAAATACCCAGATGAATTGTGTGTTGACCATTCTTTACAATAATAAATGGCTGGGATTTTAGATGCTTGAGGGACACTTCTACTTGTTCATAACCATTTCGTACCACAGCATTGATTACTAAATGCGACACCGCTTTAAGCCCACTAACGCCTTGCAGACTTGCTAATAAATATTGTTCATCTGGTAACTCTCCAATATGCCAACCTTCTTGGTCGCGATTGCCCTTATAGGTATCTAAATATTGGTTGAGTATGGCTTCTATCGCTTTATAGACGCCTAGGTATTGCTCCATGTCATCTATAATACCCCTAAAATGAACATCTATTGTAATCGGGTTTGGTTCAATAATAAAATAGTTGCGTTCTGCCATCAACGTACAAGGCATTTTAAGGAACAGTTCTTTGTACAAGCGTTGTTTAAGGCTTCTAAAGTAATCCATATGACTTATAGGCCGTTTGGTATGCACCGCACTGGTCACATACCCTAACTGATAGGCCCCAACTGCATTGATATTTTGAAGTGTCAAAACTTCTCTAATTTCATAGTCAGCCGCTTCAATAATGTCATCTAAATCCATAAGTGCTCTAACGCGTTCTCCATGATGAAGTGACCTTGCTGTCCTTGTTAGCGCATCTTGCTTAGATTCTGGCGGTTTTCCGCCAATGTATGCTAAGGGATTAAAACTCTTATTGATATTTGGTATTGCTTCAGCTAATCGCGTTACTTTGTAAGGCTCAACATTTCCCAATTCGCCCTTATTAATGGCGTAGTCAATCCGAATATTTTTACTGATAGCCCCTATTGGCAAGTAACCATTGACTGAATCTCCAAAGATTACGCGACCTTCATATAAATCTGCTAAGTAACCTCTTGTGTACTCATTCATTTTCGAGGGTTCATCGAACTCCTGCCATTTAACCCATTGAGCCTCCAAAGTACCATCGGATGACAGCATTCTTTGATAGGTAAAATGATTCTTTTTAAGCCATTCTTCAGGCAAATATGGTTCATTTACCCAAAGTTCTAGGGTTTCCAGCTGTCTTTGGTCTAGTTGTAGTTCTTTGCTGTATTCATGCGACTTCAAATCAAAATATTGACTTCTCATACTTTCTTTTTGAACGACACGAACACTGTTTACATATACACCATTTATAAGAACTGGTAATTCTCCAGCACTGAGTTGAACTGCTCTGAGCCAATAACCTTGTCTACCAAACAATGATGCCAATGCATGAGCTGAATCACCAATTAATGTGAGGATGCCTGTCTGTGTAAAGTTGAGGCTATCATCTACCACTTCGATTGGTTCCCACCTCAAACTTCCAGCCTGCCACATTAACATTTCCCAACGAAAATGCGGTACAGATTCGCCCAGCACCGTCCCTATATCAAATAGCAGTTGAATTGGTGCACCTTCTAATTTTTGATTAAACTGCATATACAGCGCTTTTCCAGCTAACTGCTCATAACCTTTAAACAAGGTAAGTGGCGTTTCTCGTGGTAACAGTGTTGTTTCTGTTATAAATTCTCTACAGCTCATTTCTACAGGCTCATACCCAGCGCCTAAAAATGTATAGTTAATCTTTAGCCGCTTTATTTTTGGCGAGAAGTAATTGCCTAATAAGGTATATGCATTTTCAACACGCATAATGCGCATCCTTATCCAATAACTACTAGTAGCGCCCACATTGGTTATCTCTAAATCTTGAGGACAATAAAAACTGACTGTCTTATTTTGATAAGCGCCTGTTTCACAAGAGAACATGTGTCGGTCAAATTCAAGGGTTTCAAGTTTTGACCACCCTATACCATTCCAATATTCTAATGCCATATCAGATATGGTAATATCCCATTCTCTTACCTCGGGAATATCGGATTTACGCAGTACATGCTTCCATTTAATATTTGGCTCAGGAATCTCAAAAGGCGTGGGATATGGATCCAATATATAATCCAGTTGAATATCAATTTTACTCCCTGGCTTTGTAAACGCCTCTTCACATGCCATATAAAACGCATCATAGGCATAGAACTGCGTCCCAAACATATAACCATCTTTTTGGGGCACTTCTATTTCATTGGCATATAGTGCGTCCGCTTCAAGTTCACCACAAATAGGCTTAATGGTCAGACCTTCACAAATAAG
>JBGSUZ010000590.1:0-9529 GCA_041753235.1 Acidaminobacteraceae bacterium | reverse complement strand
TGGTTTATTCAGTAGCGGTTGGACCAAGAGTTCGCCCCAATAAGATGTAGAACCACCGCCATTGCCGCGAATGTCTATAATGAGATTTTTAGAATTTTTGGCTTTAGTCAAAAATTCACTTATAGCCTTTCGATCTTTTTCAATATAGTCATGTCCAAATGAATTGACTTTCAAATAGGCCAAATCATTGTTTGCTAATAATTCCATACGCAAATTACCGGAAGACCCTGTCGATGTCCCACTGGAGCTAGAACTCGTTTGAGCGCTAGCTTTATTTATTTTCATACTGCCATAATGCTTGGCGACCATAGGTTGTTTCAGTGTTTCGACCCATGCCGAATATCCAGAGTCCGCTATTGCTTGATACCCTTCGAGATAATCCGCAGCGGTGCCATGATTTAAAAAATGCGTATGCCCATTGTTCAAATCCTTAATAATACTGTTTAATGCGTTATGCAAATCTTCTTCACTTTTAACATTTTTCATACGCGCTTTATAATCGGCTTTATTTGCTAAAAAATCAATCCCATTGACCCTTTTGTTAATCTCTAGGAATGGGTAATTGTCCTTAATTAAGGTCATGAAGGCTTCAAAGTCTTCATCGATTTGCTGAGGGGTCAAAGCACGATATTTATTGTTGTCCTCAGTAATTGAAGCAGGAATAAAATTGTTAGTCTTATTGGCTGAGTTAAATTCTATACTGCACCCTGTGACTAGAAGCGATGTAATGATTGCTGCCAGTACACACTTATTGAGATGTCTATTCATAGATTGTCAGTCTCCTTTTGATGGATCAAGCATTTGGGTTTTCATCAATATAAATATTACTATATACAAGCATAGAAAACCATAAAATACAGAATAATGAAATAAACCTGTAAATCAAAGACTGTAGCCGCAAACATATGGTTTAGGTCGAAATAAACCCGAAAAATTCTATGCCTATTTTTAGAGGATTCCTATGGCTATAATGAGAACTGTGGTAAATATGATTTTTTAGACAGATTCGGAGGGATTTTCATGGAAAACAAGCAACGCATTATTGATGCAATCTTAAATAAAATTCAAACTGACTATAAGGATGATGTGGCAATTCTAGCAGTTTACGGTTCTTACATCATGGGCACAGCGGATGCGCGTTCAGACGTTGACTTCTTCTATGTGCCGAAAACGGACCGGGCGCTTAATTTGACTTACCAGTTTATTATAGACGGGATCGGTTATGATCTTTTCCCAATTCGCTGGGACCGACTCTTGAAAATAGCGGCCTTTGACCAACCCCTTGCGGCGGTCATTACTGAGTCCAAGGTCATTTATTCTGCAACAGAAGACGACTTACAGCGCTATGAGAGCTACCGAAACAACATGCTCAAGCTTTGCACAGAAGAAGGCGCGCAAATCATGCTCAATAAGGCTTATGAGTATTTTAACGAAGTGTTCATTTATTTAGCCAACATGCAGCGTGAGGGCCTGCGCCTGATAGACCTGCGCATTGAAGCGAGTAAAGTCATTTCAAAAGTGGTTATGACCGTGGCTTATGCCAATCATACGTTTTACAAAAAGGGACTGGGCAGCAATATTAAAGACTCCTTTAAGCTTCCTAAACTACCGAAGGACTATCAGAGCTTAGTTGAAACAATCATCACTTCAGACGATGAAGAAGCACTCACAGCACTGACTGTTGAATTGGTGGACGGGACTCGTGACTTCTTAATGGTTAGAAGTGTTGACTATGCTGAACCTGAGCCATTTGAAACCCTTTTTGTAGGTTACTACGAGGAATTAAAATCGGTTATCAACAAAATGCTCAGAGCTTGCGACCAACAAGACCAGTTGACAGCATATGCGGTAGCAACATACTTCCACGAAGAAATAAGCCAATTTTTAGCGAAAGTAGAAACTGGCCTATGGTACAACGACCGCCATGTATATCAAGAGTACAGCGGTGTATTTGAGAAAATCTTTAACATCGATTTGATAGAATTGGTAGCTAGAGGGGACTTTGAAGCCCTCAAGACAGCCGTGGAAAAATTGGATGCGGATTTTGTTGCATTACTTAAGCGTCAAAACGTAGACATTGTTCATTTTGATAGTATAGATGCTTTTATAGCAGACTACGAAACACGCTAGGGGCTGTGAGTCATGGACAAAAAGAATGCGAAGCAAATTCTGCCGGAGGATTTGTTAGAAGAACTTCAAAAGTATATTCAAGGGGAGTATTTGTATATTCCCAAAGCAGACGGTTCTCGAAAGAAGTGGGGCGAACATTCCGGCACTCGCCGAGAACTGACCGAAAGAAACGCCCAAATACGCCGAGATTTTGAAACAGGCATGTCTGTAAATGACCTCGCGGATAAGTATTTCCTGTCAGTGGACAGGATTAAGAAGATTGTTTATGCGAAGGTTGAGAAATTATGAAAAAGATAAATGAACGTTAGTAACCGGTGTTACTGAGAAATACTCATAAAACTGATAATCTAGAGTTGGACAAGATCTACCACAAACGCATATCTTGAAACATAGCGAATGGATTATTGGAGGCTTTATGAAAATTGCAATATTAGTACGTGAAGAAACAGCAGATCGCTGTATAGGTAAAGGGTGTTTAAACGCATTCAATAACCGTAAAGATGCATTTGCTGAATATGGCCCAGAGGCAGAACTCATTGGATTCACCCATACCGGAGGCGATATTGAACATAAAATTGCAAGGTTCATAGAACACGAAGTCGATGTGGTGCATTTGTCATCTTGCATGAGAGCTAAAAGCTATGATTATGAGGCACTTGCAGAAAGACTGTCAAAGGATTTTAAAGTGGTAGGTTACAGTCACGGTTCTGCTGAAAGTAAGACGCGGGAGACGGTGTTTTTAGAGAAACACCTAAATTACTATGATAAATGGAAAAAAGATTAGTTAGGATTTTTTAAGTACAGAACAAGAAGTGCAGCTATTTCAATTAGTGAATAGCCGTGCTTCTTGTTCTTTTTATTTGCAGAATATTTTGTGGTTTTCCTGTATTGTCATATGTTAGAATAAGATGCAGATGTTTCACAAGTGTTCATTAAATCTAAAGGGGATTATAAAATGGAAAAAAGCTTAAGAATTAAATTGGGCAGTAATTATCAGCTGATTGTAGAAACTAAAGTTAATGATATAAACGAATCACCGTTTAAAAATGTTTATTTTAAAGCGTTTGAGTTAGTTGATGAAATAATTTTCAATGGCGAAGCATACATTAATCAGGATAGCAAATCGTATGTTATACCTTATACATATAATAATATAATCGCTTTTACAGGTGATAGAGGTGTCGGAAAAACATCAGCAAAGGTCACTTTTTCAAATATGCTTAAAAATCAGATTGTACCGAACAGTAGTAAATCAGATTTCGTTGAAAATGTTGCATTTAAAAATAAATCTTTCTATCTTACAAAAATTGTAGACCCCTCTCTTTTTAACGACAACTCAAATATCATGGAAGTTGTTATTTCTCATTTATTTTCAAACTTGATTGATGAACTGAAAGGCAACGGTTGCAATATTAATGAAAGTGACAAAAGCGCAGTTATAAGCGCGTTTGAGAAAGTTTTTAAAAATGTAAAAACGACTATTAAGACGAAAAATGAAATTTATAGAGATGATCCTATTGAAGCCTTAATGAGTCTTTCAAGTGCTAGCGATCTTCAAAAAAATATGCAGGACTTGATCAAGAAATATCTTAAGTTTGTAAATAAAGATTTTTTAGTTATTCAAATAGATGATATTGATTTACACACTAAGCAAGCACATGAAATGGCAGAGATGCTAAGAAAATATCTGACTCAGCCGAATGTTATCGTATTGATGGCACTTAATCCTGAACAGCTTGAAGAGGTAGTCTATCAGCAATTTTTGAATGATTATAAAGGAATTTTGGACACTTTAAAAAGTGATAATTTTGAAAGTGAAAGAAAAATTAACGAGATTCGAGGTATTACAACAAGGTATATGGAAAAGTTTTTACCAGTAGATAGAAGGATTCATCTACCAACACTTAAAGAACTGGCTATAAATTCTTCTGTAATTCTCTACTGTAAGAATAATGATAAAGAAATCTATTGCGAAAGAGATAGTTTGGAAGAGCTTATTATGGAGTTAATCTATGTTAAAACTGGGTTGATAACTTATGAATCAGAACGGCACACGTATTTATTTATGCCCAAAAACTTAAGGGAATTTATTTATCTAGTCGAAAAACTAGTTAGCATGCAGACTATTAAATTAACAAGTTACGTTCGTGCTATCAAAATAATTGAAGTATTGAAATCTAAGTTTATCTTTGACTTATCATCCTTAAATGATGAATTAAATTCTGATGGAATAGCTAAAAAAATTAGCACAGAACTAAAAAGTAGAGTACTCTGCGTAAATGGACTTCTAAAGTTAAGAATGGAAGATGAGAAAAAAATGAAAACAGATATCGAAGATATCTATGAAAGGTGCAAAACAAGTAAGTTAATATGTAATGAAATAGAGTTAACAGCAGAAAATTTTACTGAAGGCTGTATTGATTTATTGGGCAGCAAAGAAACTCTTGCTAAATGTTGCGATAATTATAAAAAGTTTGTCGAGGAAGTTACGGAATTTGGTTATAGTATAAAAAACAGTAAAATAAGTATAAATAAAACTCAATTGGGTGAAGTTGGTGGAATATTTCTTAAATGGTGTAAAGAGAATCTTACTATAGCTGAGAATGGAATTGTTATAGAGTTTTTAGAAATGCCGATTGAATATAAAAACAAGTTTATCATAAAGCATCTAGGTGAGCAAATAGACAAAGAACTAAGTAAGCTATCAATACTAAATTTGGTTGAAGCCGAAGATGATGAGGAAAAGGAAATTGAAATTGTAAATGTTACTGACGTGGATAGTGACGATTTCATAGAGTTATCCAAAATATTTCATAGGGAAGAGTATCATAGAATTATTAATAGAATTAATACTCCTGAGAATATTTCATTTGGGGATGTAAATTACTTATTGAAGTTATATCAAATTTTAAATCCAAACTCGGCTACAAATAAGTTCATATATGCACTACGAGTTTGCTATAACAGTTTACTACTTAAATATGATCTAACAGATGAAAAAACTGAGAAAAATGATTATAGTACAAAGTCTGATAAGTTAAAATTATTAGGAGGTTCTTTTTATAATCCCGTTGCAGAGAAAGCTATAAGAAATAGAACTATGGAAAGTAAAGATAAGTTACGTCAAAAGTATTATAATCTTAAAGCAAATAGAAATCTTGATTTGATAAAATGGGAAGGCAGTTTACTATTGGATTATTATTATTTACAGATAAGAGATTTTAAGCCAGCAGTAAAAATGCGTGTTGAGCTAAAGGCAGGTCCGTTTTCTAACAAATCCCTAGAATTCTTTACCACTTATTTTGAACGTTATAGAATTATGAGTGAAGAATTCTATCAATTATCGATACCGAAATCAGGTAAAAAAGCAATGGTTTACGATGTTTTAGGTTTTATGTTCAATTTGCATAGAGTTGAGTCATTTAAAGAAGCTGGCGTTAAGAACATCTGCTATAATGATTTGATTATTGACTATCAACAGATTATGAATGTATTTGTTATCAATCAATTAATGAGTCAATTAAAATCAGAATTAAAGACATCCTTTAAAGACAATAAAACATTTTTGAATATGATTCGTAATAATGTGAAGATGGATTATAATTGGATTGAGTTTAATGAATTTAAAGATATGAATTTTTTGAAGTATATTTCGGAAATGGATATAAATGAAATAACAACATTTATTGATTTAAAATATATATCTAAATACACGTTTGATGCAGAAACTGAAATTGCACTTGAGAAGATGATATATGATTTCTCCGTATTAATTGAGGAAGAAAAAGAAAAAGAGAAAGATGTTCTTTCAAAATTGGCAATTGAGTACAAAGCTAAGGGATTTTCAAAGACAGCTGATTTGGTAGCGCTTATTGGAAAATATGATATAGCTTCGAAAAGTTGGGAAGAAACAGGTTCGCTGAATAACCTTATAAAAAAAGAAGATTACAATACGATTGAAAGTTTATCACTTCTTATCGATGAAGCTAGGGTTTTATATGTAAAGAGCATTAAGGATAGAGTTACTGGCACTGTTCGTACTGGACTAGATAAAAAGATAGCAAGAGCATGTCACAATGTTCTTAAAATGTATTAATCTATGAATAACCTCATCAGAACCATAAAAACTACATTTCTAGAGAACTCACCTGAGAGTGTTCTCACTAGAAATGTGGCATCTTTAAAACCAGTTGATATCATTGATCAAGACTCCTTTGTCAGTTATCTCACGCACAAAGAACCACTGTGCAATAACAATGAAGAAGCAGGTATTATTTATCAAAACATGATGGAGTCAATAAGAAGTTCACAGGGAGCGGCACTGGGTATCGCTTCTGCTAGGGATCTTCTTAAATTGCCATTGATTTTTACCAAAGAAAAAGATGTACTACGTATGTATAACCATCAGCCAGTTTGCAGATATGAGCAGTTTTTAAATTGGCGAATGCTCTCTTTCAAAATTGGAGAAGATATTTTAACATCTGCATTCATTGCGGATAAAGAATTTGCAGTACCATATGATAGACAGATATTTGATTGGAAGCTACTTATTTCAAATGACAACGAACGACTTTCATCCATACTTTCAAATGGAATTTCAGAAAATCATTATCATTTAAAAGGTTCTGCACCTCATTTTGATCTTTCTTGGTTGAGTTTAATGAACGTTGTTATTGATAGAGATGATGAGATAGCCAAATTAAAAAAAAGCTGGAAAAAATTATACCCACAATTGGAGATACAAGCGGGTTCTTCTGTGCTTTTTAACATGGAGGAAAAGCTAGTCATTGCAGCAGCTATTCGATACTACTTTTATCTTAAGTTTGCCATAAGTAAAGGTACTTTTTCCAAAAATGAATTAGATGAGGCCTCCGAGTGGTTAGATAAAAGTATCAATGTGCTACTAAAACCATCAAAGACACCATTTGATTTTCAGTTGTTTAAGCTGGAGTTAAGTGGACGTATTAATTCATTGAAGGCACAGTTACTCATAAATATTAAAACGAGTGGTTCACCTCTTATATTTGAAAAGTGGCAAAGTGCAGATTATTTCATTTCGTTCCCTTCGAAGGTTGAGGCGTATGAATATTGGGCTAAGGATAAAGAAGAGGAGCCTTATAAAGGGAATAGGATACTGAGTGGAGAGAGACGTTACCAGTACTTAGTTTTTAAAGATTTATATAATGATACTTTATCTGAACAAGAAGCAAGTTGGTTTTATGCTTATCAACTGATTAAAATACAGTTTCGGTCTGAGTTTGTTCAAATCAATGATCATGTTGGCTTTCATAATTTCGCGATGTACCAAAACAGAAAAACGTACTTCATTAAAAAAAATTCGATATATGAAGAGGGCCTTTATAATTTAGCAATCAACTCGGTTTTAACGGATGAATACGTTAAAAATCTTGAATGTCGAATAGGTCCTGAAAATTCTGCCTCTGATTACAGTAAAGAAATCAGTATGATTGACAAATATGTTTCGAACAAGCTTTTTTATGGAAATCAAGATGCATTAGATTCTATTAAGACTAATTCAAGAGTTGATGATAAGTACTTTTATACAGTTCATTTTATTAAACTAGAAGATGAGATAGTCAAAAAAGAGAAAACAAAACGAACGGAGATTCAAGCATTATCCAAAGTGTCTTGGCAATGCAGAAATTATGAAGTAAGAAGTAGTGTCGAAAAACAAGCTAAAGCTTTAGGTATGTTACGAAAAGCATCCACTAAAACTGCTCATAGAATTTTGGGGATAGATGCAGCTAATTTCGAGATAGGGTGCCGACCGGAAGTTTTTGCACACGCATTTAGATACTTGAGATCTAAGCAAACGTCAGAGCAAGCCTATTTGTTCGGTAAAGAAGTAAATGACAGAATTGGAGTTACTATTCATGCTGGTGAGGATTTTATTGATGTTATTGATGGATTAAGAGCAATTGCAGAGGCTATTAGATTTTTAGAACTTTCACAAGGGGATAGAATTGGACATGCTTTAGCGCTTGGGATAGATCCAATTGAGTATTATGAATCTAAAGCATGGGAGTTGCCTACGAGAAAACAAGATGCACTGGATAACTGTGTATGGCTATTTGCCATGTTGCGGAAATACGGTATAGTAACGGTCAAACTACATGAGCATTTAAGAAAGTTAATCATGGATTTGGCTAGTATGATTTACGGAAATAAACTCAATATACTAACGATTACCCCTGAACTACTATATGATGCATGGAAGTTAAGAGGGGACAATCCTGAACTGTATTTAGACTACAAAAATCATGATTTCTCAAAAGGAATGCATGGGATAGAAATTAAAAAACCTTTAGCAGTTCATCCTTGGGATTCTTTTGGGAGTGGCTTTCTAGAATCTGATGAAAAATCATTGAGGGATAGGTTGGAAGTAGGCTACCTGAATTATCTTTATCATTATGATTATGATACTAAAATGAATGGATATCAGACCTACACAATGCGAGTCGATAAGGAGTATGCTGAAGTCGTTGATAAGATACAGTATTCAATACAAAAAGAAGTATCAAGAAGAAATATTGGTATTGAAACAAATCCATCTTCTAACTATGTTATTGGAAACTTTAAAAGATATGCCAAACACCCTATATTAAGATTTAACAATCATGGCATTTCAGATTATAGCTATAAAGAACAGAAAAATTTACAACTCTTCGTTTCTATCAACACTGATGATCAAGGTGTATTTGGTACATATCTTGAAAATGAATATGCACTTATGGCTCTTGCGCTCGAAAAAGAAAAAGATGAACAAGGCAATCCAAAATATACAAAAACTCAAATTTACGAATGGATTGATAAAGTGAGAGAAATGGGAAATGAACAGTCATTTATAAATAGAATTAGAAGAACACGATAATTATAAGAAATAATATTTAGGTTTGTGGTGAAAATGAAATACATCGACTTGATTGGGCTTATTAGTGAGAAACATGGTACTTTCCCATGATTTATTCGTGCACAAAAAGCAAGGTTACAATATCTTCATCGTGATAGGATTAATTCAGAAGGGAGGGATACCAATGGATTGGCTTGATAATATGAACGCGGCAATAGAATACATTGAAACGCATTTGACGGAAGAAATCTCTTTTGATCATGCTGCGCAAATCGCTTGTTGTTCAACCTATCACTTTCAGCGGATGTTTTCATATATTACCGGGGTTCCACTGTCGGAATATATTCGGCGTAGAAGGTTGACATTAGCGGCTTTTGAACTGCAAGCTGGAAATTGTAAAGTTATAGATGCAGCATTGAAATATGGATATGAGTCACCGGAAGCATTCAGCCGAGCGTTTAAAAAGCTGCATGGCGTCATGCCTGTATCCGCGCGCAACATAGGCGTTTCGCTTAAAGCCTATCCAAG
>JBGSUZ010000589.1:0-9949 GCA_041753235.1 Acidaminobacteraceae bacterium | reverse complement strand
TTCATACAATCACCTGACTTTTCAAGCTGTCCAGGATGGTAGAGAGCGCAGTTTCCAAACTCATGTTGAGCATAAAACCTGCTGCTTTTCGGTGTCCGCCTCCCTCAAATTGCATGCTAAACTTAGCCACATCAAAATCGTGTTTGGAACGGGTACTGACTTTAAACACTTCTGGTTTAATCTCTCTTAAGAAAACAGCTACTTCAAGACCTGAAATATCGCGAATCGCTTCGCAAATACCATCGGTGTCATAGTTTTTTATCTGAGCTGAGCGGACATCTTTTTCCTCAATATAAGAAATGCCTATTTTCCCGCCTTCGTGAAGGCTAAGGTGATTAAGCGCTATCTGCATAAGTCTAACTTGGTCCACGTCTTTGTTTTGATAAACTTCAACAATGGCTCGCTGTACGTCAAACTCAATTTCCAAAAGATTTGCTACCACTCGGTGGGTTTGTGCCGAGGTATTGTCGTATTTAAAGCTACCTGTATCTGTTGAAATTGCTACATACAGTGCTTCTGCCATACAAGATGTGATTGCGCCACCATTTGTACCAATGAGTTCATAGCAAAGCTCTCCTGTTGAAGATGCCTGTGGATCAATCCACGTCGTATCTGCAAAACATTCATTGGTAATATGATGGTCGATGCAAAGCTTGTAAACTGCACCTTCGTAAATAGCCAAACGGTCCTGAACCCTCGTCAGATCACTGCCGTCCACTACTATAACCGCATAACTACTCAGAGCCCAGCCAAGCTGTGAAAAAGCTTCACTGTCAATAAAACCTTCATAGTTCAAAAAACGCAAACTGACCGGAATCGTATCATTGTTCACACAATACGTCTCCAGTCCTAGTGTTCTAAAAAATTGGGTGAGCGCCACGCACGACCCAAGCGTATCCCCATCCGGATGAATGTGTGGGAGCACAATCATGCGCTCCCACTGTTTAAAGTCATAAGGCTGGGAAAGGGGTAACTTTCTCACAGGCTTACTCCTCCTCATCCTCATCTATTTCTTCGTCATCTTCTTCGAAATCATCATCTTCCTCTTCGAAGTCGTCATCATTCTCGTCATAATCGTCTTCGTCAAAATCATCATCGCCATCGAGGTTTTTAAGCTGTTCAAGCTTTTCTGCCTCAAGGAGTTTATCGGCACCTACATCTTTCAAAAGTTGATTGATGTACATACCGTTTTCGATTGAACGATCGAGTACAAAGACTGGTTCTGGCGTAATGCGAAGCTTTAGCTCTTTGCCGATTTCCTTACGAATAAATCCTTTAGCGCTGTTAAGACCTTCTAGGGTCTTTTGTGGATCTGCTTTCGGATCATACACGCTGATATAAATATTTGTAAAAGACAGGTCATTGGTCGTGTCTACATGTACGACGCTGGTCATTTTAGAAACTCGCGGGTCCTTCATGTTAAACATGATCAAATGGCTGACTATTTTCTTGATTTCTTCTGAAATCCTTCTTGTTCTTTGCTTGCTCATTTATTCACCTGCTTTCGCTCAGGCTATAGGGTTAAACCCTTAGCTTCTTTTAACTTCTTCAATGATGAATGCTTCAATCTCATCATCTATCTTGAGGTCATTGTAATTTTCGAAACCAATACCACATTCGTAACCTGCAGCAACTTCTTTAGCATCGTCTTTGAAACGTCTGAGTGAAGAAATTTTACCTTCGTGAATAACAATACCTTCTCTGACCAATCTGATCTGTGCATTTCTTTGAACTTTACCTGTCAGTACGTAAGCACCAGCAATTACGCCGATATTTGGTACTTTAAAGAGTTCACGAACTTGTACGCGACCAATAACCACTTCTCTGAACTCAGGATCAAGCATGCCCGTCATTGCAGCAGCTACATCGTCAATCGCTTCGTAAATGATTCTATAAGTTTTAAGGTCAACTCCTTCACGAGCAGCCAAATCTTGGACTGTAGTTGAAGGTCTAACATTAAAACCGATGATGATGGCGTTAGATGCTGATGCTAAGAGGATATCATTTTCTGAAATAGTACCTACGTTAGCATGGATAACATTTACGCGAACTTCCTCATTTGTAAGCTTGAGAAGCGAACCTTTAAGTGCTTCAATAGAACCGTGAACATCTGCTTTAACGATGATGTTAAGGTCTTTGATTTCACCCTCTTTGATTTGATTGAAGAGGTCTTCAAGAGAAACATGTGGGTTCTTTTTGAGGCTTTGACCTCTAAGTTCTTGTTGTCTACGCTCAGCAAGAATTCTCGCTTGCTTCTCGTCTACAGCTACGTAGAACTTGTCGCCTGCTTGTGGTACGTCATTGAGTCCTGTTATTTCTACACAAGTCGCAGGGCCTGCAATTTTAACTTTTTTACCAAGGTGGTTAAACATCGCTCTGACACGACCATAAGTCGTACCTGCAATAACTGGGTCACCTACTTGAAGAACGCCCGTTTCAAGAAGTGCAGTAGCTACCGTACCACGACCTTTGTCAACTTTTGCTTCAAGAATAGTACCAATACCTGGTCTGTTTGGATTTGCTTTAAGTTCAAGCATTTCAGAGACCAAAAGAACCATTTCTAATAACTGGTCAATTCCTTCGCCTTTGATTGCTGAAACTGGTACGCATATAATCTCGCCGCCCCACTCTTCAATTAAGAGGCCGTTGTCAGCAAGTTCTTGCTTAACGCGGTCTTGGTTGGCATTGATTTTATCAATTTTGTTGATTGCGACAATGATAGGAACGCCAGCAGCCTTTGCGTGGTCAATTGCCTCGCGTGTTTGTGGCATAACGCCATCGTCTGCTGCAACAACAAGAATTGAGATGTCTGTAACCTTAGCGCCTCTTGCACGAAGTGATGTGAACGCTTCATGTCCTGGTGTGTCTAAGAATACGATCTTTTCACCGTTATGTCTAACTTCTGAAGCACCAATATGCTGTGTGATACCACCGGCTTCGCCAGTTGTCACGTGTGTGTTTCTAATCGCGTCAAGAAGAGATGTTTTACCGTGGTCAACGTGACCCATAACCGTAACAACTGGTGCACGTTTAACAAGGTCAGCTGGGTCATCTTCGTAATTGAAACGCTTGTCTTCCATTTGTTCTTCAGAAAGTTCTCTAGAAACGCTGATGCCATACTCTGCAGCAACTAATTCTGCTGTTTCAAAATCAAGTTCTTGATTGATTGTTGCCATGATGCCAATGTTCATTAATTTCATGATCACATCGTTAAGGTTTTTCTTAACGAGTTTTGTGAATTCACCAACTGTAATGCTAGCACCAATTACAATATCATTATCATACACAACATCTTGCGGCTTGTAAGGATTGCTGTCCACACCATGTTTGAAGTTCTTTTTGCTTGACTTGTTCTTGCCTTTTTTGTTAGAACCTTTGTTCTTAACACGACTTAAAGCTTCTAATTCCTCAATCTCGTCGAGTTCTTCATCGCTCAAATCATCATTGTCAAAATCGTCTTCTTCCATGTCTTCTGCCTCATCCGATAAATCCACTGCATTTTCTTCCTTAACTGCACCTGTTCTTAATAGTTCATTAACAAGCTTGTATTCTGCGCCTTCTATACTACTCATATGATTTTTCACCTCAAGACCCAAATCCTGAAGTTTTTCAATACATTCCTTGCTGGATATGCCAAGCTCTTTAGCGAGCTCATGTACTCTAATTTTAGACAATTGAGTCACCCCCGTATCATTATTTGACAATCTGTTCAACTAACTGAAGTAAGGAATTGGCAAACTTCCGGTCAGTAATACCGATTACTGCCCGATTATACTTGCCAATCGCTTGGGACAGTTCCTCTTTTGTGGATATTTCTATTAACTGGACTTCGTTTTGCTTAGTTATAAACCGAAACTTGTCCTTGGTATTTTCTGAAGCATCTGCCGCCACAATTAAGAGTTTTATCTTGCGTTTTTTCATAAACATTTCGCAAGTATCGTCCCCTGTGATTATTTTGCCAGACTTCATCGCAAAGCCAAGCATGGTTAAAAACTTTTGCATATTATTCGTCCTTTTCTCCGTCTTCCGATGAGCCTTCTTGGTCTCCCGCTTCCAGCTCTTTCGCCAGACGTTCATAGATTTCCTGATCAATTTTGATCATTAATGAGCGACTTAACGCATCTCTTTTTTGGGCTTTTTTTAGACATTCAAGCGATGGACATATATATGCGCCTCTACCGTTTGCCTTGCCCTTAAAGTCCACAAAAACTTGGTTTTCATTATTCTTAACCACGCGAATAAGTTCCTTTTTCGTCTTCTGTTCACCACAGCCGACGCAGGTTCGCATGGGCACTTTTTTTGCCTTCATCAAAGCGCTCACCTCCTGCTACTCAGCAGCCGCTTCTTTTGATTTTTCATATTGGCTCGCGCTCTTAATATCGATTTTCCAGCCTGTCAATTTAGCAGCTAATCTCGCATTCTGACCTTCTTTACCTATTGCTAAAGACAATTGGTAATCTGGTACAACTACGAGTGCAGATTTGTCCGCTTCATTAACGACTACCAAGTCAACTTTAGATGGGCTAAGTGCATTTGAAATGAACTCCGCTGGATCTTCGTTCCACTTGATAATATCGATTTTTTCGCCTCTAAGCTCAGTAACGATGTTTTGAACTCTCGCGCCTTTAGGACCAACGCATGAACCAACTGGATCAATGTCCTGATTAGATGCGTAAACGGCAATCTTAGTTCTTGAACCCGCTTCTCTTGAGATGCCGCGAATTTCAACTTCACCGTTATAAATTTCTGGTACTTCAAGTTCAAAGAGACGTTTTACAAGACCTGGGTGTGTTCTAGAAACCACAACTTGCGGTCCTTTTGAAGTCTTGCTGACTTCTACGATAAACGACTTGATGCGGCCGCCTTGCGGGTATTCTTCGCCTGGAATTTGCTCAGTCGCTAAAAGTACCGCTTCTGTTTTGCCAAGATTAATGAACACAGTACCTTTTGAAATTCTTTGAATCACACCTGTAACGATTTCACTTTCTCTGTCTGAAAACTCATCAAAGATAATTGAACGCTCAGCTTCACGGATTCTTTGAACTACAACCTGCTTAGCAGTTTGTGCTGCAATTCGACCAAAATCTTTTGGCGTCACTTCTGAGTCTATAAAATCGCCGATATCGTAGTTAGCATCGATAGCTTTAGCATCCTCTAAAGTGATTTCGAAAAAGTCGTCCATAGATTCCTCTACAACTTCTCTTCTCGAATAGACTCTCACATCCCCTGTCGCTTGATCAATTGTGATCTTGACATTTTGTGATGAACCGAAATTTTTCTTATACGCTGTGATTAAGGCTGCTTCTATGGTCTCAATTAATAATTCCTTAGAGATACCTTTTTCTTTTTCCAGCGCTTCGAGAGCCTCAAGCAATTCATGCTTCACCTATTTGTCCTCCTCATGGTCGAAGTCCACTACCAGTCTAATACTAGAGACCTTTTCTCTTGGAACTTCTATATTTTGATTTCCCATTGTAATTTTAATCTGTTCGCCTTCAAGACCAATTAAGGTTCCTTTCAGCATCTTTTGACCATCAAAAGGTGTGAAAAGCTTTAATTGAACTGTTTTTCCTGCAAAGCGCTTAAAATCTTCTGGCTTTTTAAGTTCACGTTCCACACCTGGTGACGTGACCTCTAGGAAATAATTTTCTTCTATTGGATCAATCGCATCCAATTTGGCGTTTAAAAACTTGCTGACTGCTGAACAGTCATCGAGTGACACGCCTTCTTCTTCTTTGTCTATGATGACTCTCAAATATCTGAAAGGCCCTTCCTTGACGAATTCTACATCGACAAGTTCAAGTCCTGCTTCTTTGCAATGAGGCTCTACTAGGTCTCTAACGATGTCTACTACTCTTCTTTTTTTCATGTGCATACCTCCTAACTCTATTAAGTTTTTTATTAAGTTTTTCCATAACAACAAAGAGTGGGCAAAACCCACTCTTCGACGTCATTTATATCTAGTTCATAGTCATTATACCACAGTTAAATAAAGGTTGCAAACAATTACAGCATTTAAAACACTGTATTGTATTGATTTAAGCCAATGAGAACAAGTCTAATTGGTTATTTTCAGGCATCCCTTTTAGGCAACCATGAATATCTAATGCTTCAATTACCGATTTATTAGCTTTGGCTCTTCGCTTAAGTTCATCTCTTGAAATAAATTCACCTAAAGCCCGTTCTTCAACAATGTTCCTAGCGGCAGTTTCACCAACACCCTGTAATGCTCTGAGTGGTGGCAGCAGCTTATCTTCCTTGATTTTGAACTCATCTGCATGAGATTCGTCTAAATTGACGCGATGGAATTCAAAACCTCTGCTGTAGTATTCATCCACAACCTCAAGAATTGAGTAGAGGTCCTGTTCTTTCTTCGTTAAAGTATCCCATGCTTGTTCATATTGTTTCATTGTAGCACGTACAACATCATTGCCCTGACAAATTAACTGTGCGTCAAAATCTTCAACTTTAATAGAGAAGAAAGATGCATAGAATGCTAGCGGGTAGTGAACTTTGAAGTACGCAATTCTAAAGGACATCATAACATATGCTACGGCGTGGGCCTTAGGGAACATATATTTGATGGTGTTACAAGACCAGACATACCAATTTGGGACGCCGTATGATTTCATCAATTCGATGTTTTCATCGGTTAAACCTTTGCCCTTACGTACCCGCTCCATGATGTTGAAGGCGGACTTAGGCGGCAGGCCTTGATAGATCAAATAGGTCATAATATCGTCACGGGTAGAGATAACGTCTTTAAGCACTGCCTCGCCTCGTCGAACCAAGTCTTGGGCGTTGTTGATCCATACGTCTGTTCCATGTGACAGGCCCGAGATTCGAACCAGTTCTGCAAAGGTACTCGGCTGTGTATCGTCTAGCATTTGGCGAACGAACTTCGTTCCAAACTCAGGAATACCCAACGAGCCAATTTTAAGTCTATAATGCGGATCCTTGATTTTAAGTGTATCTACGGTTGTAAAGATAGCAATCGTATCCTTATCATCCAGAGGTATGTCGTCGACCGTCACCCCAGTCATGTCTTCCAAGGCTTTGATGATGGTCGGAACGTCGTGTCCAAGTATATCGAGTTTCAGGAGACGACCACTGATGGAGTGGTAGTCAAAGTGGGTCGTAATAACGCCTGAACGCGAGTCATTGGCTGGATACTGGATTGGACAGAAGTCATGTATGTCTTTATAATCCGGTACTACCATGATGCCTCCTGGATGCTGACCACTGGTACGTTTAATACCGGTACAGCCCTGAGAAAGTCTGGCAATTTCCTTGGAGTTGATGGTAATGCCCTTCTCGTCGAAGTATTTTCTTACAAACCCATAGGCCGTTTTATCTGCAACAGTACCGATTGTACCCGCCTTATAAACATAGCCCGTACCGAATAGCTCCTCCGTGTACTTATGGGCAGTCGCCTGATAAACACCGGCAAAGTTAAGGTCAATATCTGGCTCCTTGTCGCCTTCGAAGCCGAGGAAGGTTTCGAACGGAATATCATGGCCATCTTTTTTATAAGGTAATTGACAGTCAGGACAGTCTTTGTCTGGCAAGTCCGCACCGCTACCAATGGAACCATCTAGAATAAATTCACTGCGTTTACAGTGCTTACACACATAATGTGGCGGCAACGGGTTAACTTCGGTAATACCACTCATGGTTGCTGCCAGTGAAGAACCTACAGAACCCCTTGAACCTACAAGGTAACCGTCTTCAAGAGACTTTGCAACTAATTTCTGTGCGATGATATACATAACCGAGTAACCATTGCTGATGATAGAATCAAGTTCTCGTACCAGACGCTTTTCAACCACTTCTGGTAGGTCATCGCCGTATATAGACCTCGCCTTTTCCATACACATGTTTCTCAAGTCTTCTTCTGACCCTTCAATTTTTGGCGGGTAGGTGTCGTCTGGAATTGGCAGTAGGTTTTCTATTTGATCTGCAATCAGGTTTGTATTGGTAACGACTACCTCATAAGCTCTTTCTTTACCGAGATAGGTGAATTCAGCTAGCATTTCATCGGTTGTGCGCAGGTATAGAGGTGCTTGGTTGTCCGCGTCACTAAAACCTTTACCCGCCATGAGGATTCTTCTGTAGACCTCATCTTCTGGGTCTAAAAAGTGAACGTCACAGGTAGCTGCTACTGGTTTACCAAACTGATCACCTAATGCCAATACGCGTTTATTAAGTTCTTTAAGTTCTTCTTGGTCTTTAACAAGCCCTTTTTCGACTAAAAATTGATTGTTGCCGATAGGTTGTATTTCCAAATAGTCATAAAACTCGACCAATGCTTCAATTTCATCGGTTGACTTGTTTTGTGCCAGAGCTGTAAAAATTTCACCTGCTTCACATGCCGAACCTATTATTAATCCTTCTCTCATGCTATTTAGCAAGGATTTAGGAATTCTTGGCCTTTTATAATAGGTTTGTATGTTGGAATGACTCACCAATTGGTATAAATTCTTCAAACCAACATAATTTTTTACCAAGATAATAACATGATTTGTGTCCATCATCTGGAAATCCATGTTTTTTGAAGAATATAGATTAATATCGTCTACGGTTTGACATTCATTTTCTTTGAGTTTCTCAACAAACCTTTGGAAAATTTCTGCGGTTGCTTTCGCATCGTCTACAGCTCTATGATGATTTTCTAAGCTGATGCCTAAATGTTTAGCAATCAAATTCAGCTTGTGACGCTTCAAGTCTTTTAGAAGCAGTCGACTGAGTGTTAGTGTGTCTAATATCGTAAAGTCAAAAGGAAGGCCCATTTGAGAACAATTTTCTTTAATAAAAGCTGTATCAAACGCCGCATTATGTGCGACAAGACAAGCGTCTCCGACAAAGTCCATAAACTTAGGCAGTACTTCGCTAATTAGCGGCTGACCCGCTAGCATTTCGTCTGTAATGCCTGTGAGTTCGGTAATTTTTGCTTCTAACGCCACTTGAGGGTCTACTAAAGCTGAGAAGTGATCTATCACTTCGCCCCCTTGAATTTTAACGGCGCCAATTTCAGTAATTTTATGATTTTTAAAAGATAAACCTGTGGTTTCTATATCAAAGACAATAAACGTGTCAGCTAAGCTTTGGCCTTTAGGGTTAAGAACAACTTCTGAGGCATCATTCATTAAATAACCTTCAACCCCATATAATACTTTAAGGTCAGTGCCACGAGCCGTTTCCATCGCTTCCGGGAAGGCCTGTAGGACACCGTGATCTGTAATAGCGAGTGCTTTATGACCCCAGCTCAGTGCCCGTTTAACCAATGCTTTAGCAGACGTCATGCCGTCCATGTCGGACATGGTTGTATGACAGTGAAGCTCAACCCGTTTAACTTCTGCGTCGTCCTTACGCTTAGACGGCCCTTTGCCTGTGTTAATGTTCATTGCATAAAGTGCCAATTCTTTTTCGAAGGTGTCGTAACGAACAGAACCTTCAAATTTGTACCACTCACCTTTTTTAACTTTAGAGAGTAAGTCATCTTTTTCTGCCACGTCTTTAACAAAGAGCTTAACGCCTATGGAGTTTGTCGTATCTGTGATTGAGAAGGTCACTAAACACTTACCGCTTTTAAGGTCCCTTGAGTCTGCTTCGAAAACTTGCGCTTCAAAACAAAATACGCCTTCTTCTTCCATACCATCACAGATTCGCGTTACTTCTCGTTTGATTTTATTTCTATAAAGACAGGTTTCATCTACCTCTTTGGCCTGACGCTTAAAACCGCCGCCATTTCCGCCACCGTTAAACCCACCGTTTTGTTTTTGAGCCTGTCCATTGCCATTACTTGCAGGACTCCGACCTTCATTGTTGCCTTCTAACGCTACGGTTTTTATGAGCTTTTGCAAATCCGCTTCACGCTGTTCGTTGAGCGCCTCTGTTTGCTTTACACAGTTGGTTTCGTCATAGACAAAATTAACACGATAGTTTAGTC
>JBGSUZ010000588.1:0-2831 GCA_041753235.1 Acidaminobacteraceae bacterium | reverse complement strand
TCATCTGCACCTGCTTTCATCATTTGCGCAGTTGCTAAAGCATTTGTACCAAGTGCTATAATACTCACGCGACTCCCCAGCTGCTGCCTCAACTTTTCAATCAGCATTTTGCCAATGCCACCACCTTGACCATCTACCACTGCAATTCTCATACCGCGCCTCCTTGACAAATATGCCATTAGTATAACAAATTCTAAGTTTGACTGGCAATCTGCTTAGGTACTTACGTTTTATCCACGACAATTTGGACAATGTTGAAGTCTATAAGGAAGCTCCAACCTGCAACTTTCAAGTAAGTTTTGATTTGAAAGCACCTGCTTTGCCTCGCCAAACGCCTCTATACAGCCGTCTTTCATAAGTATGACCGTGTCACAGACATCCCAAATAAAGTCCATGTCATGACTCGTAATAAGCCTTGTGTGCTCAAGTCCGTTAAGCAGTGCTATTAAATTCCGTCTAGCACTTGGATCAAGCCCAGTTGTAGGCTCATCTAATATAAGAATCTCAGGGTCTAACACCATAGCCGTTGCCAGTGCCGCCAGCCGTTGTTCTCCACCCGATAGTCTATGAGGTGACCTTTTCGCTAAATGTTCTATTTGAATTGCTTTGAGTGTCTTTTCTACCAATTTTTCTGTCTCTTTCTGTCCTATCCCAGCATGCTTAGGCGCATAAGCCACGTCCTCATAAACGGAATTGGTAAACAGCTGATCCTCCGAATTTTGAAACACAAAGCCGAGTTTTGCGCAAAGAGACTTAAAACTTGCTTTGCTTAGCACTTCACCGCAAATTTCAATACGACCTTGATCTGCTTCTAGTAAACCGCTGAGTAATAACAACAGTGTAGACTTGCCCGCTCCATTTCCACCAACAATCCCTATACTTTGTCCCTCGCAAACTGAAAAGCTTACGGACTTGACCGCAGTCGTCCCATCAGCATATTTATAGGATAATTCTTCTACTTTTAATACGTGATTATCTTTCGCCACCGTTGCCTCCCTAACCAATACCAATTTACATGAGTAGCACTGCTGCCGCATAAAACACCATGCTGACAACCAGTACCCAGTCGCCTAAATTGAAACGTTTGTATTCTTGCGTTTTTGCACCACTGAACCCACGCATTTTCATGGCTCGGTCTATGCGCTCCGCCCGGTCAAAACTACGTAAAATCAATTGGCCTGCAAAAGACCCCCATGTTGTAAAATGAACACCTTTCATTTTTGGAGCTCTGAGTTTATAAGCCCTGCTTAAAGACAAGGCTTCCTCTGATAATACAAAGAGATATCTGTAGGTTAACGCCGTTAATTCAACAAATACCGAGGGCACTCTGAGTACTCTGAGACCACTACATAAGCCCTCAATACCCATCATCATGCCGACTTGCAGTACGACGCTGAGCGTTAATGTACTTTTAATCATCAGGCTTAAACAAATCAGCCATCCTTTTGAAAATGTTAGTCCATAATAAGTAATGGTTTCTTGCGTCAGCAGTGGGCTCAGGAGTGCTACCACTAGAAACATCGGTTCAAGCAGTAATAAGCGTTTGAAAAGTGCTCCCTTGGGAAGTTCCAGCTCAAAACCTATCCAAGCGGGTAGCAATATTAAAGGAACCAATCTTAAAACTTCGTATTTTCCAACCGATGCAATTGCCAATAAAAAAATGACCATCATTAATAACTTAGCACCCTCATTGCGCCTTACAAGCCAAGCATTTTCATTGAAAGTTGCCTCGGAAAAATGATCTCTTGCGAATTTTTCTAATTGCTTACTCATGGGATTGTTCAGGTATCAGCTTTTGCTGCCGTCTTTTCTTAGAGACAATCATCATCGCGCTGAGCAGTAACAATGTGGTCAAACAACCTATAATGCCCGATAAAGAAGTGCCTAGCAAACTTTCGCTGTTTTTAAAACTATAGTCAGGCATAAAAGCCGTTTTTTCCTGTAATGATTCCGCTGTTTTATGAATGGCAGATTCAGTTTCAAGAGATTCTTCACCTGTAACACCCAATATTGACCACTCCAAACCATCTGGGTCAGACGAAGCAAATTGAGACAAGACGCCCCCTGTAATTAAACTGATTAATAACAATGCGACTAAAATAGACTTTATACTGCCGCCTTTCGTTTTTCCAGTGCTATCTGATCCTTGCAGCAACTCCGGTCTTGCCTGCCAAAGAAAATGCAAAATCGTTGCAGTAACAAGCCCTTCTACAAGTCCAATTGCCAAGTGAATCGGTTGCATGAGCATCACAAATTGTGTAAACGGCAAGTTAGTATTGTTTGAAAGCATAGTCTCTAAAACAACACTAAACGCACCCAGTTGTAAACCGATAACAACCGTCACAATTGAGGCCATACTCAATTTGAGTGTATTAATGCCATTTTTTAAGAGTGGCTTAAAAATAAGTGGATAAACCACATAACAGGTTAGTACCCCCATATTAAAGACATTACAGCCATAGGCCAAGAAGCCTCCGTCGCCAAAAAATAAAGCTTGAATGAGCAACACGACTGAAATCGTTATAAAGGCTGCATGAGGGCCGAGTAGTGCAGCTAATAATACACCACCGCCTATATGACCACTTGAACCAGTACCTGGTATTGCAAAGTTGATCATTTGAGCAGCAAAAACAAACGCGCCCATAACCCCCATCATAGGTAATCGATTCATGTCTGCCTGTTCCTGTACTTTTCTTACTGCTTTTGCCTCAAAACCTCCTGAAACTAGTAAAAACCCAGCTCCAACTGCACCTGAAATTAATGCGTCTGACATATGCATGTGATACATCTCCTTAAATTCTATTTTTTTACAAAACAAAGCCCATGAAGCA
>JBGSUZ010000587.1:0-9517 GCA_041753235.1 Acidaminobacteraceae bacterium | reverse complement strand
ACTATATAATTTCCTTCACCCTAAATATCTCCAAACTCCTATCCATAATCCCCGTCACCAGCGCCAGCACCACACCATAATTGGTAATCGGCGTACCAGCCTGCTCACAGTAGTCGATTCGTGTCAGCATGGTCTTTTGGTTAAGCATGCAAGAACCGCAGTGAATGACTAGGTCATAGGCTGAAAGGTCTTTGGGTAGGTCATGACCCATTTTGAATTCGAAGTCGATTGCCTTCCCAGTGTACTTACCCAGCAGTTTAGGAATTTTCACACGACCAATGTCTTCGTGAGAATGGTTATGCGTACAGCTTTCAGATATAAGTACCTTACTGCCATCTTTGAGCGCTGCCACTGCTTCCGCGCCTCTTACAAAGGCTGACAAGTCGCCTTTATGACGGGCGAATAGAATAGAGAAGGACGTGAGTGGCATGTCTCTTGGCACAATTTTTGAAACCTCAGCAAAAGCCTGTGAGTCGGTAACCACTAGGTCTATTTTCTTGAGCTCCGTCAGTGCTTCTTCAAGTTCTGTGTCTCTGACCACATAACTTTTAATGCCATTGTCTAAGCAATCTCTTAAAAGTTGAACCTGTGGCAGAATGAGTCTGCCCTTTGGCGCTTCTGAGTCTACTGGTACAACCATGACGACTGTTCCACCATAAGGGACTAAGTCGCCAAGTATGGTCGGTTCAGCTTCTTCGTCGCTCATGGCTTCAATGAGTCTGTCTTTTAAATGGTGAATGTCCGTCAGGCTCTTGCTACTGACGAGTACTGACTTTGGATAGGTCTTTTCAAGACTTTCTCTTTTGTCTTTCGCTTCGTCCATTTTGTTGAAGACGAGCAGATGTGGAATTTTATGCTGAGTGAACTGCTTCACCATCGTTTTATAGTCAGCTTCGTCTGCTGTGTCAAAAGTGGATGCGTCAATAATATACAGGGCAAAGTCAGTGCGTTCTAATATTTTCATAGCCCTTTCGACGCGCAGTTCTCCAAGAAGGCCTTCGTCGTCTAGTCCGGCTGTGTCTATAAATATGACGGGCCCTAATGGGAGCAGTTCCATCGGCTTGGAAATGGGGTCTGTGGTTGTGCCTTTGACTTCGGAGACAATGGACACGTCCTGACCAATAATGCCGTTCATAAGTGATGATTTGCCCGCGTTACGTTTGCCGTAGAGGGCAATGTGTTTGCGATTTGCGCTTGGCGTTGAATTCATGAGGCCCTCCTAGACAAACAGGTCGCGTTCGCCGTTTTCTATCTTTTCGAGCTTGATTTTTAAGAGTTGCTTAATGTCTTCTCTTTCAATTTTCTCAGTCTCGGCTTGAATGAACGTTCTCCCTGTTTCGAGTAACTCTTCGTCGCCGTAGTCGAGCATAAATTCCATGAGGGTCATGAGGGCGTTTGGTGTACAAACGTTGTGGATTTGACCAGACTTTGCAAGCTGCATGAAGCGGTCGCCTGTTCTGCCAGAGCGGTAACAAGCGGTGCAGTAGCTTGGAATGAGGCCTTCTCCGACGAGTTCTTTGAGGACTTCCAGTGGTGTTCTTTCGTCTGAAACGTTGAATTGTGCCACGTGATTGCCCGACTTGGATTCTTCTTCTTTGTAACCGCCAACACCTGTGCAAGAACCAGCAGAGATTTGTGAGACACCTTGCTTAATGAGTTCTCTTCTCATGTCTGCACTCTCTCTTGTTGAGAGAATGATGCCTGTAAACGGCACTGCTACACGAATGATTGTAACGATTTTCTTGAATGTCTCGTCGTCAATTAGGTAATTGAATTCATTGAGTTCCATGCCTTCTGCTTTCTTGATTCTTGGTACAGAAATGGTGTGGAAGCCTACGCCAAAACGCTCTTCAAGGTGCTCGTTGTGGAGCATGAGGGCAAGAATTTCAAACTTCCAGTCGTAGAGACCAAAGAGCACGCCGCCGCCCACGTCTTCAATACCCGCTTCCATAGCTCTGTCAAAGGCTGTGGTGTGGTAGTCGTAATTGCCTTTAAGTGACTGTGGGTGTACTTTTTCGTATGTTGGCTTGTGGTAAGTTTCTTGGAAGAGAATGTAAGTGCCTATTTTCTTGTCTAAGAGTAATTTGTAGTTTTCAACTGTTGTTGCCGCTACGTTGACGTTAATACGGCGAATAGCGCCGTTTTCGTTTTGTGTGCTGTAAATGGCGTCAATGGCGTCGCTAACGTATTCGATTGGGCAATTGACTGGGTCTTCACCAACTTCAAGGGCTAAACGCTTGTGACCCATTTTTTCAAGGAGTCTGACCTCTTCTTGAATTTCAGCCATGGTGAGTTTTCTTCTTTCAAATTTATTGTCACGTTTGTAACCGCAGTAGGTGCAGTTATTTACGCAATAGTCGCTGATGTAAAGTGGTGCAAATACAACAATTCGATTGCCGTAGATTCTGTTTTTAATATCGCCTGCAATTGAGAATAACTGCTCCATTTGTGGCTTGTCGCTGATTTGAAGAAGGACGGCTACGTCTTTATGGTCTAACTTTTCACGTCTCATAGACTTGCTTAAAACGGCTTCAACCTCTGCGGCTGTTGCATTTTTTGCGTTTTCTAACAGTTCATTGATGTAATCGTGTTTTATAAACATTAGTCTCTCCTCCATTGGGTGTGGTCACCCCTAGACATATCAATTTGGAAGCCCGCGCGGTTAATACGGCCTTCGATGCACATTCTACATTCAGCGGCTTCGTCGCCGGTACAGATTTTTCCATCGTATAATAAATATTTATCTCTTACATTTGTCGGTGACAGGTTTGGCATAACGACGTTAGCGCCTGCTTTAATGCCCTGCTCTCTGCCGAGGTTGTCGAGTGAACCTAGGGCGGTTGTTGCTGGCAGTAACACTTCTGGAAGTAGCAGGCGAATAATGGCTAACAGTGTTACAGTCATTTCTACTGTCCCGCCCTGCTCATCTTTAAGTGGTGTGTCCTGTTGGGGAATGAACGGCCCTATGCCTGTCATATGTGGCTTAAGGTTCTTAAGGAACCTGAGGTCTTCTACAAAGTGCTTGTTTTCTTGACCCGGTAAGCCTATCATGAAGCCTGCGCCAACTTGGAAGCCTATTGCCTTGAGGTTTCTTAGGCATTCCTGTCGGTTTTCAAAGCTCATTTTAGGGTGAAGGCTTTCGTAGAGTTCTTTTGAAGCCGTCTCATGTCTGAGTAGGTAACGGTCAGCCCCTGCTTTAAAGATTTTCTCATAGCTTTCTCTGCTGCGCTCGCCTATGGAAATGGTCAGTGCACATTCTGGGAAGCTTTCTTTTATCGCGCTGATTAGGTCTACTAGTCGCTCGTCAGTAAAATACGGGTCTTCTCCACCCTGTAACACGTAGGTTCTATAGCCTAGGTCGTAACCGACTTTACAGCATTCAAGTATTTGTTCTTTACTGAGTCTATAGCGTTCAACGGCTTGATTTTCAGCTCTTATACCACAGTAAATACAATTGCATTTACAGTAGTTGGTAAATTCGATAAGGCCTCTCATGAAGACCTTATCCCCATAAACCGCCATTCGGGTTTCATGGGCTTTCTCTATTAAATAAGCGCGGTGCGCGTCGTCCATATGGTCTAAAAGGTGTAATAGTTCTTCGTCTGCCAAGTCATGGTTTTCAGCAAGCTGGTCTATCAGTTTGCTCAGGTAGGTGTCGCCTTTAGGACGTCCGCTATGCATTTCGCCAATTGAGGTGACTAAATCTTTCATTTTACACTTCCTTTTTGGATATTGAGGTTTTGACGTAGACGTGTTCGATGGTGCCTAGTTTGCCTGTCAAACTGTTGATGTCGTTAAGTTCACCTACCACTGTTATGGAGATGACCGATACGCCATATTCGTCCATTGGGATGCCCATGCGTCCTTTAATTAAGCCTTTGAAGCTGCTGACCACCTCGTTGAAGTCGTGTTGCGATTTGTCTGGTTCCTCTAGTATGGCGCTGATCACCGCTACTTTTGCCAATTAAAAAACCTCCCTTTCTTAACTGAAAAGGAGGTTATAAATAATTCGAATTCATGGCACGTCTGCCCAACTTAGAGTTCTAGTGCCCTAAGTAGACGTTCCAAATGCTTTCGCGCTTATTGACAACTCCCTTTCAAATCAGATTCTGAAATAGCCTAGCCATTTCATGAATGAACTCTTTTTTGTCAGGTAACATTGCTAAATTTTTTAGTAGATGAACAAACACCAAAGAAAGCAACTTGCTCTCTAAAATGAATGAACATTTGTGAATATCTTATCAACACTTACTACCCCTGTCAAGGGTTTATAACATATCTTTCATCATACCTAAAATGACGCCATCTGTCAGTTGCATACCCTTTTGGCTGAGTATGCCTAAGTGTGCAATACTTTCCTCGGTAGTTCTGCCTACAATGCCATTAGCCGCAGGCATGACAACGCCATGTTTAGCTAAAAGTGCCGCTTGTACACCAGCCGCCGCACCCGTTGCAAGTTTAAGCGCACAGCCTTCTTTCGCACCATCACAAATCATACCTGCAAGGTTACCTGTCATATTTTGAATGGTATGCATGACGTGCTCAGGTTTTTTAGTCATAAGCCACGCGATGGCTGCACCAGAACCCGTTGCCGCTGAAATAGCACAACTGCACATTGCGGAGAGTCTGCCAATACGTTCTTTCACATAGCAATTGAGTAAGTGGCTCATAGCGAGTGCTCTGAGTTGGTCGTCCACTGACACTTCATTGGCTTCAAAGTAAGCTGCCAAAGGCAAAATAGCGGTCAAGCCGTTGTTGCCGCTACCATTGGAACTCATAACCGTCATATTAAGACCAGACATACGGGCGTCTGATGCCGCCGCAGTCAGGCACATAGCTCTATTTACTAAGTCGTGGCACATGTCGCCACTCTCTATACATTGTTTAATACCATAGCCTACGCCCATGCCCATGTTAGGCTTCATGCCGGCTTCTGCCATTTTGCTATTCATGACGAGTCCATCGTTTAAGAAGGCTAGTTCTTCTGTCGGCATTTCTGCAATGGTTTCTACTAAACTCTTAATGTCCATTTCGAAAAAGGCTGTCTTATCTAAACCGCCACAGTCTGCTGATGCTTCTTGCGAAACGACTTCTTTACCGTTAAATACTGCGGAAGTTACTCTGTCATGTGTGCCACTCAGTACAAGTTTGAGGCTGTCTGTTTCATGGCTGAGAATAACCTCTACTCTAATTTTATCTGGTGTGTCTAAAAGATTCAGGCCAAGGCCTTGCGCGTCCATGTAAGCTACCGCTTGATTAACCTTAACTTCTGGCATGTTTTCAAATACTTTTAAACCATCTGCCGCGCAGCAGGCAAAGAGACCTAAGGCAGAGGCCACGTGAAGGCCACGCTTGCTACAGTTTGGTATGCCTACACCTAAACCGTTTTTAAATAAATTTGGACTGACGCTAACCGTCAGCTTACAATTATCAGGGTCTACCATTTTACCTAATTGTTCATTCATGATTTCTTTAGCTTTAGCCACTGCCAGTGCAACCGCAACTGGTTCTGTACATCCTGTCGCAGGTTTAACTTCATCTTTAAGGATTTGTAGCATTAAATTTTTCATATCATTACCCTCCCGGTATCATTTACTTCTTGTCATTATTAATAAGCAAGTTTGATGCCAATTTAAAAGGGGCTGATTCTGCACTTTTTTATCAATGATTGCATCCGCTCGTCTCATTTTGAGACGATTTATAATATAAAAAAAGACTGCAACCACTATTAAATAACGGTTGTAGCCTTTTATATCCTAATTCTCATTTTAAGACTAAGTCTCAATTTGAGACTTCTGTAATTTTAACTTTCTGTATAGGGTTGCCCGACTTATGCCTAAAGTCTCACAAGCCTTAGCAATGCCGTTTTTGTCTTTGCCGTACTGATTAAGGGCCGTTCTAATTAAAGTTAATTCTAACGTATCTAGCGTTACTTTTCCCAGCAGCGCGGCACTTAATTCCTCAAGACATGGGGCTTTTTCTTCTGACTGCTCAAGTGGTTTTGCTTCGCGTTTAATCAACTTCACTGGCAGGTTTTCGAGGGTCAACGCGTTGCCACTGCACATATTTGCCATGTATTCAATAACGTTTTCCAGCTCTCTCACATTGCCGGGCCAGTCGTAGCACTGTAGTCTTGTTAGTACTTCTGGCGTTATTTGGTCAATGTGCTTTCCAATCCTGTTGCTGCTTTTATTAAGAAACCGCTGCGCTAGCAGTGGTACATCGGTTTGACGCTCTCTTAAAGGGCAAATTTCCACGGGAATAACGTGAATGCGGTAATAAAGGTCTCTTCTAAAAGCGCCCTCTGCTACCATTTTTTCTAAGTCTTGATTTGTAGCGGTGATGATTCGTACATCTACTGGGGTCTCTTTACTTGCGCCAAGTTTTTGAATGTTGCCTTCTTGCAAGACTCTTAAGAGCTTGGCTTGAAGGTGCAGAGGCATGTCTCCAATTTCGTCTAAGAACAAAGTTCCTTTATGAGCTTGTTCAAAACGACCAATTCTGCCACCTCGCTGACTCCCAGTAAACGCTCCTTCTTCATAGCCAAACAATTCACTTTCCAGTAAACTTTCTGGTATTGCGGCGCAGTTTATAGCAACAAAAGCCTGCTGTTTTCTTGGACTGGCATTGTGAATAGCTCTGGCAAATAACTCTTTGCCGGTTCCACTCTCTCCAAGTATCAGCACTGACGCTGTAGACTGTGCGGTCTGCTGAGCTAATATTTTAGCCTTCAATAAGGCAGGGGCTTCACCCCAAATGTCTTGAAATTCAGTAGTTGCGCCTTGATTAAAGTATCGGTTAACGTATTTAATGACTTCTTTGACTGGTTTTAAAACCAATACATATTGTCTGCTTTCTTCAATTGGCTGAACTTTTAAATCAAATATAAAACCAGAAGTCTGAGCTTTAACTTGGAATTGCCTTTCATTTGCAAGAAGCCGCTCAAGGGCCTTTTGACCAAAAATTGCTTGGAACTGATTGGTTTTAGTCTCTTCCAAAAGGTTACGTGCAGCCGCATTCGTTCTTAAAATCCGACCTTCTGAATCGATGGAAAACAACGGCCCATCTACTGCATCTGTAAGAATCTCTAGTTCCTTAGCTTGGCTAAGTTCCTTCATTTTTGAGGCAATTAACCCTGCCATATTTTCCAAAAATGGTAGCAAATACTCACGTTGTTCTAACAGGTTTTCTTTTTGCTGTGCATCAAAGGCGATAAGTCCAATAGCACCGACCGCTTGTCCGTCTAAAAGAATAGGACAGCATACTTCCGCAGTTTCACAGCAGGTTCCCTTGTCTCCACAGTCAATACACACGGGGTGTTTACCCGGCTTGTCAATAATGTAGCTCATCTGAGTCTTCATCGCCTTGGCAAATGCTGAATTGCTGCCTACTTTATGCCCAATTTGATTGGCATAGAACCCAGTAGCCGCAAGCCGACTGTAGCTCCTGTCAACTATGGTGACCTCTACATGAAGTACCTGGTGGATGGCTTCGACAATATGGTTAAGTGTTTCTGTTAAACTGTTATCTTGTGGCTGCGTCATAGGCCCCCTCCTTTTCATACTGGCATTAGTTAATATGGTCTGTCACGGTTTCGTTGACTAGGCGCAGCAGTAATTGAATTTGGGTGCTAACCGCGGGACTAAGTAAGCCCATATCTGTTGTCAGCTGCATTTTATAGTTTTCATAAGGAATATACAATTTTGAGTTTGGATTGAATTTATGCGTTGCTAAAAACTCAGTGGCCTCAGGAGACATTTGCCCTGTGAGCGGGTCAAAATTCGGTTTAAGGTCGTCCCCATAGAGGATGTGTTTCATCAAGTCTTGGTAATACCGGCCCAAATTGTTACGAATTAAGTCATCTGTAGGGACTGGGTAATCTGTGAAGTAATCATCCAAATAGACGAGTCTTCGCCAAGCCTCTTCTCGATCCACTGCAAAGCGTTTGTTTTTTATGGATGGCTTGTTGCTTTCAGACGCCATAAAGTCAATATACCGAGCGCATTCATCATTGACATACTGTTTATAACTTTGTAGCGCAATGTAGTCAACAACTCTATAAATTCCAGAATCATCTTTGTAAACAGCAAAATTGCCTTTTTTTATTTGATCAATTTCAGTTTTAACGGCTTCATCGGTTACTTTTAGTTGATCTAAAGCGACCATCCCAATTGGCGTCTCTGGACTTATTAAAGCAGCTAAATTTGCGCTGACCGCGCCATAGTAAGTATCATTTTGAAGTGCCATACGTTGGGATAGCTCAAAATTCAGTAGCATTTTTACAGCATTATCCTGAGAAAGTTTTTTTATATCTTGGTTTAAAACCTCTGGTAAACTGCCAATCTGCTCTAACTTGTATATTTTGTAAGCTTTATTTTGAAAATCGCTTAGAATTTTTTTCTCAAGCATGGCCTGCTTATCTTTTTCTTTATTTTCCTGCTGCTGTGCAATCTCCGCCTTGGTCAATTTTTCTTCCTGACTGCAACCCGTCATGACAAAAGCACCTATGCTTATCAAGCCAATTGCAAAGACATATTTAATGTTTATTTTCCCATTTTTCATTTATTTTTCCTCTTTCGATTAAAGCCATTTAGACCTTATATAAGCCCATTTCCAGACATTTTAGTAAGTAATGACATGCCATTTTTCCAAGTTTTATTATATCATAAAGTGGTAGATAACATAACAAAAGGGGTATTTCATAATAGAGGTGTTTTTATGGGAAATGTATTATTGATCATCTACGCTGCTAGCGTTACTTTAATCAGTATCATCGCTATTTATAAACTACATAAAAGCATTACAAAATGTACACGCATGGATTTAATGCACTATTTACAATCCATTTTGTCGGATTTGAAAGCTTCTGCCGTCATAACCAATGAAAAAGGTGTGATTGAATTTATGAATGACCGTTTTATTCAGAATTCTGGATACGCACCCGAAGAATTGCTGCATCATAAAATTTCTAAGCTTAAAGCTTCAAGCGATGCAGACTTTGTAGCAGACGACCTGTGGCAAAATATTACCAGAGGCCATGTTTGGCGTGGCCCATTTATGAATTTATCGAAAACTGGCAAACCTTACACAGAAGAATTTGTTGTATTTCCACTCAAAGCACCCTCAGGCATGGTCTATTTCTGCGCTATTGGCAACAACGTTGCAAATCGATATTTAGAAGAACGGGAAATAGAAAAATTGCAACGCAAGTCACTTCGGTTTAAAGAGAACTTTGTCAGTAATCTAAGCCATGAAGTACGCACACCACTCAATGCGATTGTTGGATTATCGCAACTTGGTGTTCATTGTAATGACATCCAAAAAAGTCAAAACTATTTTTTAAAAGTCAATACAGCTTCCAAGCAACTCATGCAGCTCGTTGATGATATTTTAGACTTCTCAAAAATTGAAAATGGCGATTTTAATCTTGTGAAGAGTCGCTTTAATTTTATGAGCTTGCTCACAGCGCTCACAAGCCAATTTGGCCCTCAGGCTGCAGAAAAACATTTGGAATTTA
>JBGSUZ010000586.1:0-2776 GCA_041753235.1 Acidaminobacteraceae bacterium | reverse complement strand
ATTTTTCACTAAAATTGGCACCATCATGCGATCCATTTCTCGACCTTCAATGGTTACCTTGTCTGTAATGGTTTTGCCCATGCGACTTGTGAAACCACTGGCTTTTAAAGCGGTTTTTAAATGCTCTTCCAGTGCCAAATTGATTGTTTCACTCGGGTCTTCTATTGAATTGATTTCCTCAAAATGATAGTCCTTTAAAAAGACGGGATTCTCAATCGATTTAGACAATGACCTTAAAATGTCATTGATACCGCCACCCTTGAGCACCACATTCATGGTGTCGTTGTGAAGCGTCTCCACCTTGCGAATTACGTTGGATTGTTTGTCAAAAATGCCTTGGAAAACAGGCATCATAATGTCCGTGAAAGGCACCTCGTAGTCCAGCTCAATGAGCGGAAATTGACACTGATTCGCCAATTCAATAAGTTCATGCGGCAAATATTCTAAATAAGGGAATATTTTAATACCGATGCCTGATAGATTTTTAGCGCTACATTCTCGAATCAGATTCAACTGAGCTTCCAGCTTGGTCGTTTTAAAAAAGTAGCCAGTGGTCAGAAGGAATTCTCCTTCGTCTACCCAGTTTAAAATATCTGGATCTGCCATGACGTTGACCCGCGTCACAACCTTGTCTGCCCCTTCAAAGCCAGCTAATAATTTACCGTTTTCTAAAGGCTTCATCTCCAAAATATCTCTAATCTTTATGCCAGTGTCTTTCATAGGTTCACCCTCACCGTCTATATGATTTCTCACTACCTTTGCAATTATATCTAATAGATACTTTTATAGCTTAACACAAGCTTCATCATTTCTCAATCCCTCGTCTTGTATATTTTTTATAAAGCAGTGTATTCGTTGATAAGGAATATCGATTAAAAACATAAAAAACCGCTAAATTTAGCGGTTTTATTTAGTAATAACTTATAAATAACCATCATTAAAAGATTCACAAGCTCTATGCCATCGAAAATCGGTTCTTATGGTACTAATCCACAATAAAGGCCGCTTCGTCAAATGTAATCATGTGTCGATTCATTGCCAGTGCCGCTTCTACAACCCAGAACATCATGACTGCACCGGTACCTTCACCTAGGCGCATACTCAGGTCGAGGTATGGCTTAAATCCTAAATGCGCTGCTGCAATTTGCGCCCCCGCTTCCATCGACTTATGGGACGGAATCCAGAAAGCTTTTGCGCCCGGAAGTAAGCCTTCTGCCAAAAGCGCTGCCGCCCAAGCGATGTACCCGTCAATAACTACTGGCACCCCATAAATGGCACCCCCCAGCATGACCCCAGCCATGGCACCAATCTCACAGCCGCCAACTTTAGAAAGTACATCTAAACTGTCCGAGGCATCTGGAAGCAGTCGGTCTACAGCCGCTTGAACAACTTCCGCTTTATGAGTCACTTTGTCTTGAGGTAAATTTGCACCCATGCCTGTGGTTAGATGCGCCGGCGACCCGGTAATAGCAGTAACAATCGCTGCCGATGGGGTTGTGTTGCCAATACCCATTTCGCCTGCTGCCATTAAATTATAGCCTTCTTTTATTGCCCGTTCAACCGCCTCAATGCCAACTAGTAAGCACTGCGCCGCTTCTTCACGGCTCATCGCCATGCCTTTATAAAAATTACCTGTGCTATTTCTCACCTTGCAGTTTCTAACGGCCTCGCAGTCTACCGGGCCTTCTATAGCTACGTCGTGAACAAAGACGTCCGCACCTGCATGCTTAGCTAGCGCACATACGCCTGTGAGTCCTCTTGTCATGTTAATGGCCTGTATTTTAGTAATATCTTTAGGCGATGTGGCTACGCCCTCTTCAATAATGTCATGATCGCCTGCCATAACCAGCACAGCTTTTTTATTAATTTCAGGATAAAGCTGATGCTGAATCCCCGCCAATTGAACAGTCAGCTCTTCAAGAACGCCTAAACTACCCTTAGGTTTAATGAGTTGGTCCACTCGGTTTCTTGATGCCGCCTTCATTACCAAATCGATTGGTGCTCGGTTTACTAATAATGTTCTTAATTTTGCTTCATACATGTGTATTGCTCCCCTTTCTGAATGCGCAAACCGCGATGCTTCCAATAAAAAAAGACCCACGATTTGCATGATGAATTGGCTCGCGCAGTGCACAAGCATTCTATACAAACCATGAACCTTACCATCATTCATAGCATCTGAGTAAATTGGCAGGTCTCCTGGCTAGGACGTGTACATGGTGACGCCTTCCCAGTTTCCCAGTGGCTAGTTGTCACATGCTGTTCCTTACAGTGGTGGGTCCGCTGAAGCTTTTCACTTCATTCCCTATTCTCCCGAGGTACAAAACCATTCGGGCACCAATTACCGTATTTAATTGCTGTCAGCTAGGCGATATTGCCTGCTGCCAGTGTCTTAATTTTATCTGAAAAGGCTTGTCACTTCAAGGGATATGACAGTGTTTTGAAAAAACTTATGAAATTTAAATTGACAAGTATAAATGTGCACTGTATATTTTAAATAGATAATCATCGAAATGAATTAACCATTTTCATAACAACATATATCGTAAAGGAGATAACCTCATGAACACTTCACTTCATCAAGCCTTATAAAAATTGCAGCAAATTTCGAAGCGCCTCAAAACGACAGCGTACTTATTCAGTGGTGGGGAGAAGCCGATGATCAAGCTTTACTTGACCAATTTGCTTTAAGTATTGCTAGTAAAAATTTACATGTTGATACCATTCTATTTGATGCAAAAACCGTAACTGAGGCATTTAATACCACAACCATCCA
>JBGSUZ010000585.1:0-12843 GCA_041753235.1 Acidaminobacteraceae bacterium | reverse complement strand
GAAGAGCCGGATAAAAAGGTGTTTGAAAAGAATATGCTTTTTGCAACGCTAGATACGTTCAATAGACGAATTGAATTAGAAGATAACAGAGCATTTGTCTTAGTGGATACGGTTGGTTTCGTGTCTAAGTTGCCCCATTCTTTAGTTCAAGCTTTTAAAGCGACTCTTGAGGAAGTTACGGAGGCAGATTTACTGATTCATGTGTTAGACGTGACCAATAGCAACATGGGCAATCAAAAATACATTACAGATGAGGTGCTTAAAGAGCTTGGCGTCAAGGACAAGGATACGATTTATGTTTACAATAAGGTAGACTTGATGGAAAATCCGGAAGAATTATTGGAAGGCTCAGATGCGCTGAAAATATCGGCGAAAACAGGCTACCAGATGGAACAATTAATTGAAAAAATACGTGCTGTAATTTTTTCGGATATTGTGAAAGTCAAGATGCTTTTACCATTTAGCGAAGGTCAGGTATATTCTTACTTATGTGACAAGCATAATGTGTTGTCAACGGAGTATTTAGCTGAAGGGACTCTCATTGAAGTTGAAATAGACCAAATTGACCTAGGGCGATACCGGGCGTTTGTCGTCGAATAGGCGGTGTCCGATGGCTAATTTTAGAACTGTGTATCAAAGTGCCTTTGCTGAGGACGTCATTGAGAAGTCCAGATTCATCGGCTATTGCCAGCCTATAGCTTCTGAACAGGAGGCCGTAACTTTTATTGAGGCGATTAAAAAGAAGCACTGGGACGCCACTCACAATGTTCCTGTGTATGTGCTAGGTGAAAACTATAGCGTTCAGCGCTATTCAGACGATGGAGAACCTTCTGGTACCGCAGGCGTACCTATACTGTCTATGCTCAAGAATGAGGGCATAACCAATGTAGTTGTTGTCGTCACGCGGTACTTTGGGGGTATTAAGTTAGGAACTGGCGGTCTGGTTCGTGCTTATACGCATGCAGCAAAGCTTGGACTTGAAGCGGCGATGCTCATTGATAAGTTGTTGTATGCCCACTTAAATGTGCGGGTAGATTATCATTTGCATGGTAAATTGCAGAATTACTTAATGGGTGAAGAAGGGCTGATTATTGAAAATACAACTTTTACGGATTGTGTGGATATGGAGCTTTATATGAAGCCAGAGCTGACTGAAAGTGTTAGCCATAAGCTAGCTGATTTGACCAGTGGGCAGATAACCATAGAAGTAATTGGAGAAGCCTATCTCTCTGTATATCAAGGGGAGATTCTTGAAAAGGAGGCGTTGTAATGGAAAAGCTAATTCAAGAAATGCTCGAAAAGCCTGTATGGGCTGTTGTTGGTGCTACACAGCATAAGGACAAATTCGGTTATCGTATCTTTAGTCGATTAAACGATGCGGGTTATGAAGTATACCCTGTGAATCCGTATTATGCTGAGATTGAATGTTCGGAGTGTTACCCGTCTTTAAAGGCACTGCCCGTTGTACCAGACTGTGTCAATATGGTAGTAGGACCTGCTAAGGCTGCGCCAATAATTGAAGAGGCTGCTGAACTTGGCGTCAAGCGTATGTGGTTTCAGCCAGGTGCTTTTGATGATGCAACAATTGCTTTGGCGGAGTCAAAAGGAATTGCAGTTGTTTATCATAACTGTGTTTTAGTAGAACTTAATAAAGCTGGCAAATAGAGATTATAGAGAGTTAGGATAGGGAGAGGGCTATGAGAACGACTGAAGAAAAAATTGAATTAACCATTGACTGGTTGAGAGCACAAGTTAAAAATTCTGGAACAAAGGGCATTTTGGTAGGCTTATCAGGAGGGATTGACTCTTCTGTAGTGGCGCACTTAATTCAACGTGCATTTCCTGAAAATTCACTTGGTGTTATTTTGCCGTGCAAAAGTAGTGGCAAAGACGCTGTAGATGGGGCTTTAGCTGGGGATGCGGCAGGTCTAAAATACATTACGATTGATTTGACTGAGACTCATGGCGTGCTTCACAAGCAAATTGAAGAACAAATGAGTGGATTTGCAACGGAAAACCATCAATTGACGGATGCGAACCTCAGAGCGAGACTGCGCATGTCCACGCTTTATGGTATTGCTAATAACTTAAATTATCTTGTTTCAGGTACAGATAACGCGGCAGAGATTCTAACCGGATACTTCACTAAGTATGGCGATGGTGGTGTGGATATTTTACCGCTTGCGAATTTAACTAAGCGTGAAGTTTATGAATGGGGCCGTATTTTAGGTGTGCCACAGTCGGTATTAGACCGTGCGCCATCGGCTGGTCTTTGGGATGGGCAAACAGATGAATCGGAAATGGGCACAACCTATGCTATGATTGACGACTACCTTGAGGGCAAGACAATTCCCGAGGCAGATAAGGCTATTATTGAAAGACTCAATAAGCGCTCTGAACATAAGCGGAACATGCCGCCTGCACCCCCTGTTTATTAGAAGACTAGGTGGGTTTACAAGGCGATTCAGCCTGTGATAGAATGATAGGGTTGAATGAAAAATAAGGAGTGTTTATTGTGGGAAGAATAGGAACCATCATTGATAAAAAAGGTAAAAAAGACGGTAAAAAAGCTAAGGAATTTACAAAGCTTGGCCGTATGATTATGGTTGCTGCTAGAGAAGGCGGCGGCGATATTGAGTATAATGCTTCGTTAAAGGCTGCTGTTGAAAAAGCAAAAGCTGCTAACATGCCAAATGACAATATTGACAGAGCAATTAAAAAAGGCGTCGGCGAAACAGATGGCGCTGTGTATACTGAATTAACATACGAAGGTTACGGCCCGGGCGGTGTAGCGGTTCTCGTTGAATGTCTCACAGACAACACCAACCGTACAGCTGCTGATGTGAGAAGCTACTTCTCTAAAGGCAAGGGTAACCTCGGTACAAATGGTTGTGTAAGCTTCATGTTCGACCGTAAAGGGATTCTTGTTGTAGAACGCAAAGAAGGCATGGACGATGACGAAATGATGATGATGGTTTTAGAAGCCGGTGCAGAGGACATTTCTTCTGAGGAAACACATTTCGAAATCTACACTACGATTGAAGATTTCGGCGTTGTCCGGGATGCGATTGCGGCTCAGGGCTACGAGTTCACAATGGCTGAACTTCGCTACCTGCCTCAAACAATGGCAAAACTCGCAGATGCGGAAGATCTTAAGAACATGCAGAAGCTCGTTGACTTATTTGAGGACAACGATGATGTTCAGAATATTTACCATAACTGGGAAGAATAATAAAATGCTATATTTCAATTGTTGAAGATGTTCTTAAACAACTAAACTAGTTGCGATATGGTGTGGCTTCAAGCCTCTCTTACGCTAAGTATAACTAAGAGAGGCTTTTTAGTACCCAGAGCGTTTTATTATATTTTCAAACATAGGGGGGAAACTTAGATGTCAAAAGTAAAATACATAGTCTTTATATTATTATTCATATTCTCTACAAATTCATTTGCAGCGACAAAACCAACAATTGATCCAAAGCCGACAGTGTCGGTATTGTTGAATGGTCAAAAAAGTGATATTGGTGTAATCAAAAATGGTAGTGAGTATTATCTGAGTTTAGACGATATTTCGAAGGCACTAGTTTATTATGTGAGATGGAATGAAGATCTTAGTACTTACGAAATAAGTGATTTTAATAATTGGCAGATGAGTAGTGTTAAAGTTAACAATCCTTATATACATGTTTGTAAATTTAAGAATAAGATTGGTAAAGTAGAGAATGAACTGGTATATAAAATAGAGAAAGAGACTAACAAAAAAATTCCAAATGCGCTCATTGAGTATAATAAACAGGGATATCTTTCGTTAAAATATTTAACAGATGGTTTAGGCGTTCGTATTAAGAGCAGTGCGACACAAATTGATATAACTGCTTCAGAGGAATTGAAAGATGTAGACGATTTCTTTACTGGGTTGAATGAAGAACTTAATATTGACGATGAGGCTTTCGAATACTTCAAGACACTTGTAAAATTACAAGGTGATAAGTATCCGGGTGAGTATAAAGGTTCTATGATAATAGCTTACTTGAATGGCGCAAAGACTTGGGTCAATCAAACATTTTGGATAGACGGCAAATTATTTAAGAATACATGGCTGACTAAATGTGAAGATAATCAACCGTATTATGGAAAAATGAAGCGGTTTAGCAAAATTAAAGTGACTGGAATTGATATAGATAAGGTTAGTTTTATAGTCTCTCTTGAAGGGAAAGGGAAGTACTGGTTATCTCTTCATTTTATAGATACTTTAGGTGAACTAAAAGATGATTTTCCATATTACATTACTAATGTTGATCCTAAAAAGAAATTTAAATGGAGTTCAGATACTTGGAGTAAAATGGAAAAATATGATCTATGGACAGGGATGACGAAAGAAATGGTTCATGTTACCTGTGGATACCCTGATACTATTGTTGATTTAGGTAATTTAAATGGTGTTTATGAACAGTGGGTTTATAATGATCTGACGGATAGTTCGATGTACTTATACTTTGAAAATGGAAAACTAGTTGATTGGGTGAAGTAGTTTAATATAAAGACAAGTTGAGATGAGGGCTGTAGTTACCTAAACACAAGGTAACTGCAGTTCTTTTTTTATGTTCAAAATTCTGTCCAAAGAACGCTTATAACCTGATAATTTGTGTATAAATGAAACAATAGCAGTTCTTTGAAAGGTGGGTGAGTGTATGCCAGGAAAAACTAAGGTAATGCTTTCAACTGAGGGTACTTATCCATTTCACCAAGGTGGCGTTAGTACGTGGTGTGATATACTCGTTAACCATCTAGACGGCTATGAATTCGTCATTTATAGCATTATTATGAATCCATATGTGACTCAAAAATTTACACTTCCGCCTAACACAACGCTCATTAAGGTTCCGCTATGGGGGACAGAAGAACCGAGTGAACATTTAGCGATTCCGTTCTCCGAAGTTTTTTTAGCAAAGAAACGTACAACAAAAGAGATTATTGAGACTGAATTTTTACCCCTGTTTTTAGAAGTAATTGATGAATTTATTGCAAAGAAAAAGGATCCTGTTAGACTTGGCAAGGTATTGCTCAAAATGCATTTTTTCTTTGAAAGATATGAGTATAGAGTAGCGTTTAAATCAGATATAGTCTGGGAGAATTTCAAACAGAAGATTATTGAAAAATCAAGAGAACCAGGCAGTGGTCTTGACGAGCCTAGTATTTTCTCAATGATTCAGAGTCTTGGCTGGGTATATCGATTTTTAAATGTTGTTAATACGAGAATACCAATGGTAGATGTTACTCATTCAGCAGCAGCGGCTTTTTGTGGGATTCCATGTGTTCTCGCCAAACTTAAAAATGGGACACCTTTTATTCTTACTGAACATGGCGTATATTTACGGGAACAGTATTTTTCACTTTCTCAAAGAGGTTATGTGAGTTATATGAACACCTATTTAATTCGCATGATTCATTCTATAGTTGACCTAAACTATTATTATGCCGACCAAGTATCTCCGGTTTGCAGTTATAATACGCGTTGGGAAAAGGAATTTGGCGTAAAAGATAGTCAGATTAACGTCATTTATAATGGCGTGGATAAATCTATTTTTTATCCTCAGTCTATCAAAAATAGTTCTAAAAAACCTATTGTGGTTACAGTTGCCAGAATTGACCCCTTAAAGGATATCAAAACACTGATTCGCTCTGCAGCTTTGGTTATTAAGACGATGCCAGAAGTGAGTTTCCATGTTTATGGGGGTATTTCGGTTAAAGTTTACTATGAAGAGTGTGAGCAATTGGTAAAATCTTTAGGCCTTGAAAAACACTTTGTATTCAAAGGCCATGTAAAAGATGTTCCAGCGGCTTATAACAGTGGTGACGTTATTGTACTTACAAGTATTTCAGAGGCATTTCCTTACTCAGTTGTTGAGGCGATGTTAAGCGAAAAAGCAATTGTTGCAACAGATGTAGGTGGTATAAAAGAAGCGTTGGGAGATACTGGTATTTTAACCGAACCGGGCAATATTGAAGAGATTGCATCAGGAATTACTAAATTGTTGCAAGATAAGGCCTTAAGGCAAAGTTTGGGAATTGAAGCAAGAGAACGTGCACTTAATTTATTCACGCTTGACCGTGTACTCAAAAATTATGGGATGTCTTACAACAGATTGGCAACTCGTGTCCAAGTAAGTGGCAATAAGGTACTTTCCCTTACTGCGTTGCAACTAGAACTAGATAAAGCCTATGCGTTAGTTGAAGCAAAAGCATACTATAGGGCTATTGAATACTTTAAGCGCTCACTTCAATATCAAATGTCAACGGAAGAATTGGTTCCTATTCTTGGAGAATTGGTCTCGTTGCTTGAAACTGTAGGTGCTATTAGGGAAATGAATTTATATAAAGATAAATTGAATGCGTTAGAGGAAATTCTAGAAGAAAGGGTTGGCTAAAAATGACAGATATTAGGCGAGATTATCATGAAACTGAAAAGCCTAAATTTGAACGCTTGGTACAGACGATTATCAACGAACTGCAAGAGTCAGCGGTGTACATACTCGTTGGCAAAGCAGAACAGGAGAAATCTAAGTTGATGCTGAGTGTTGCTATTGAGATGCTCAAAAATAATAATCTCTATAGAATCGTCTATTTGAAAGCCCCTTCAGGCCTATTTTTTGGACATGTTACCGTACATGATGATTTGGATACACCGTTCCTACCTGAATTTGGGTATATATATCAGTGGTTATTTCAAGTAGTTGGTGAAGACACGACAAAAGATTGGTTAACCTCAGGTCAGTTTGCGGTTGCATCTATAGATAATATGTTTGAACAAACTAAAAATGCTGATGTTATTTTGTTGGATGAGATTCATAATATGAATATAAAAAATATTCATCAAATTATTGAAGATCATAAGTACAATCAAAAAATTCTAATGACTTATGAAAGTGAAAATGCAGTTTTTACAGACTTGGTGATTAATGAACTTGAGTCTGTAATACACGTCAAGAAGCCAGAGGCTGTTCTTAAAGTCATGCTAATTGATGAAAAGGCTCGTGAAGCGATTGAGGAAAATTCACAGCAATTAACATCTGATTTATTTGAACACTTAAACATTTCGGAAATTGATATGGAGGTTCTAGACCACAATCATGTGGCGCATTTAATATTCGATGTTAGAGATAATCATTTGGAACTGAGAGACTTCAGCCAACCGGAGGGACTGCATTTGGTGCAGGAAGAAATTGCTAAGGTAACGCGCCTAAAGCCAGAAATTCAGCTACAGCCTATAGAACTGGGAAATAGCACGAATTTTTGGGGAAGAGGTGCTAATGCCAGTATAAAAGCCATCCTTTCAAGTACAGAAAGTGTAAATGAGGCACTAAATGAGGACGAGATAGAATATCAGGAAATCGTGATGGAAAAAGTTTCATCGGATTTTTGGGGGGACTACAAGGTTCATGTTTTAAAAGCGTTGACTGTCAATGAAGTAGAACAGCTGGATTGGAAACAATTAAAACGGTCCAAGGAGAATGCGAGTGATGCTGAGTCTACGCGCATGCGACTTTCAATTGACAGTCAGAATAAATATCTTGTGGATAAGGTTGTAGGTGCCGATTTGCTGGACAGCAATCATAAAATTATTGCTAAAAAGGGTGAAGTTATTACTGTGGAGATTATTGAAAAAGCTACTCTATCAAATGTATTGGTAGAACTCATATTAAATATGACGCTGCCTGAACTGGAGGGTACTTATGAATAATTCTGCGAGCGAATTTGAGCAACTTGTAGATACAATTATAGAGAAGAATAGGAATCCGGAAGATTACTATGAAGTGGTGGCATTATTAGAGTCTATTGGATGGAATGATACAAGATCAGCCGCACGTTTTGGTACTGAGGATCTTTTTGATTTGGGAAGAATGATTTACACTGCGATTATTGGAAGAGGATCGGTAGGTGGAATTGCTGCACAGAAAAAAGTCAGCCTTGTTAAGATGACTTTTGTATTAATTAAGAGTTTTATAAGGGGCACTATATTTGCACTGCCTATGGTTATATCCGTTGTTTCCATGCTGTCTTTAAAAATATCGCTTTGGTCTTATCAGTATTTGTCTACAGAATTAGCGACAAGTATTGCAATAGCTACTATTTTGAGCTTTATAACGGTTGGTGGATTTACCCAAGCGATTGCTCGCAGAGGTTATTTTTACATTAGCCAAAACTACTATAACATGGCAAGAAAGATGACTTTTAAATTTATTAGATTAGGGTATTTGGCTGCTATATTCATTATGGTGGGATTATTTCTATTTAATATGTTTTTTAATTTTTTTCCGCTTTATATGATGATAATCATAACACTTTATTATCTGATGCTCTGTGCAATCTGGCTTTCAGTAACGGTTATGTATATTTTGCAAAAGGAAATATATTTTACGGGTCTATTAAGTTTTGGGATTGGGCTGGTTTATGTGTTGTTTTATAAATTAAAAATGGAGGTTATTTTAGCACAGATCATTGCGCTTATGGTCGTGTCAGCACTAGGTCTTATCTATGTTGTGTACTATTTTAGAAAAGTAGAACTGAAAATGGAGAAAGGTTTGGCGGTTAAACTGCCAAGGATGTCTATTACCGTATACTCAATAATGCCTTATTTTGTATATGGTTTGGTCTATTTTGCATTTCTTTATATAGACAGATTAATGGCATGGTCTACAAATGACCAATTTATGCCTTTTTTAATTTGGTTTAGAGGTGAGTATGAATTGGGATTGGACTTTGGTCTTCTGGCTTTATTGATTCCCATGGGTATAAATGAAGTTATTGTCAATCAATTCGCGCTTAACTTGGAATATAGCGAAAAGAGTATTATGGGGTCAGATGCAGATTTGTTTAACCAATTCTATCTAAAATTATATAAGAAGAATTTTTTCTTAGCAATAGTTGTATCGATTTTAAGTGCGGTGTTTATTTTCTTCTTAGTTAGATGGCTAAATGAGGCAATTGCAGGCTGGGGATTTGTCAAATTGATAAATTCCAGTAGGACGTGGTTTGTTTTTTATTGTTCTTTGGTAGCCTATGCATTTGTATCGGTGGGGCTGTTGAACTCGGTTACCTTGTTTTCGCTTTCAAATCCTGCTCCGATTAATCATGCAGTCTTATTGGGATTTTTAACAAATGCTTTAGTTGGATTTTTACTCAGCAGGTGGATTAGTTATGAGTATGCTGTAATTGGTTTGGTTTTAGGGTCCATTGTATTCTGTACATTTTCTTCAGTTTATGCATTTAGAACACTTGCGAAACTAGATTATCATATTTACTATGCATCTTAAATAAAATGTAAAAGGGGGTGTGAGAATGAATGATTATGCGAGTTTATCTAATCATTTTTTCCCTCTGCTAAAGTATATAGCAGTGCTATTTTTATTTTTTATTTGGCTTCCCAAAATACTTTTTAACCTTACAGCTTCGGATAAATTGGAAAGTTTTTTCAGCGGGTTTATTAGAATGGTGCTATTTCTAATTGTAATTATCTATATTTTAGCATTTGCAAAACTTTATGAAGTACTTTCATTGTTTCTGATTTTAGTGGTTTGTGTTTATTTTAGACTGTTGAAGATTAATCAAATAGACTCAATCGGATCAGTTTGGGGGCAGTTGCAAGTAATCGTCTTTAATGCGTTAGACGGAATGGCTGAAATACCAGAAGTACTTAAGCTGATGGGTGAAAAAACAGTGCATTTTATAGGATTTATAAGAAAACAGTTATTATGGCTTACTATTGGTGGGATAGTTTTTGGTTATGCCTTTTGGCTTCGTGCTTACGATGCTTTTATGCATGCGGCGCCACCACTTTCAGATTCTTATGTAACGTTGGCTTGGATGAAGTACATAAGTGAACGCACCTTGTTTCACGATGGGATCTATCCTCAGGGGTTTCATATTATTCTTTCGGTACTGTCTAAGTTTTCCGCAGACAACCCCCTATATATACTCAAGTATACGGGCCCATTATGCGGGATGATGACTATTTTTGGACTGTGGTTTTTTGTGTTTGAAATGACACATTCCAAAACATCGGCTTATTTAGCGGCGGCTGTATATGGTTGTACTGGGCTATACTTCGATTTGGAAATGATGCGTCAATCGGCTACAAATTCCCAAGAATTTGCCTTAGTTTTTGTAATGCCAACTATTTGGTTTTTGATTCGTTATTACCAAACGGATGAAAGAAAGCATTTGGTTACGGCGGCAGCAGGGTTATGCATTATGGGCGCGGTACATTCACTAGTACTGGCTTATACGGTTTGGCTCAGTCTTGCGATTGTATTAGCCAATTTATTAAAAGGAACGAAAAAGCCATGGCTGATGACTTTAAATGTAGTTGTCATTGGAACGATTGCTATAATAATTTCATTTTTACCACTGGCAGCAGGTTATCTATTTGGTTTTGAAATACATGGTTCCTCGGCAGAGTATTTGTTGCGTGTCTCTTCAAGTATTGTCTATGCTAAAATTGGCCTAAGGGAACTAATATTTATAGGTGGTATGCTCTCTGCAATTCTGCTTCTTATAAGAGAGTGGTTTGAAAGTGAACGACGGTCAATGAATGTTACGCTGATTATTTTGTTTATGTTTGCTGCAATTTTCTATTTTATTTTTCCTGTAATTACCCAAAGTGTCGTTCTAGAGAGTCGGAAAAGTATATTGACGCTTCCGTTTTGCGGCGTTGCTGCAGGGCTGATTCATTGGCAAGTCATTTGCAAAGTTAAAGGTAAGATGCAAACTTTTACAGGGGTAGGCATACTAGCAGTGGTATTATCAATCATACTAATAGGCATTCAACCAGTACCCTTCGAACCTCAAAAAATGGAAAGAGACGTATCTGTTGAAGAATACTTGAAAATAAAGCGAAGTTTTTTGCCATCGACTTGGATGATTGTTTCTCAAGAAGAAGGCTACGCAATGGTACTAGGCAGTGGTTACCATATGATGGTACGAAATTTTATTGATGATGTTCAATTAGATAGTAAAACGTTAAGGCTGATAGATAAAACGGGAAAACCTATTAATGTAGAAGATGTTTTCATCTTTTATGAAAAAAATGTATACAGGTCATTTTATGTTGAATTGACTGAAGTCTATGATAGACGTGAGAAAGAAATGCCTCAACTTTTAGCACTTATTGAAACGTTTGAAAAGCGTTCAAATTCAATAACTGTCTATTATGAGGATGCTAATTTGCGTATCTATCATATACATGAGGAACACTCTAAGGCGGAAAAATTCGATAAGATATGGAATCAGTAATGGGAGGCGCTTATGAATACAGTAGAATGGATTATTTCTGCATTTGGCATGTTTAGGGTGATACTCCTTTTTCTCATGGCATTTATTATTGTGCCGTCTCTGGTCATACATATTGATAAGGCCACTGCTGAGCGTGGAAATCGTTTCTTTACTATTTTTATTTTAAGCTCTGCGGTTGTAATGACTGGGATGCCTATTGCTTCCATATTTAATATGACAGATAGTGTTTCTGTGATTATAATAACAATTATTGTAATTGTAGGCTTAACGCTATTTAGGAAAAAGCAGATGACGGATTCTGCGGTTACAATGGGTGAAAAAGTTCTGATCTTTTTTTTAGATTTATCAGATAAAGATCTTGGACTCATTAAAGAGTTTGAAGTAGTTGCGCACAATTTGTTGACTTACCTGAAACGATTGACTGATAGTTTTGTTAGCAAGTGGAAAAGCAATACAATGCTCTTTTTTTTAAATGGCATTATTTTTATTAGTGCGGTTGTGATGAGGGGTGTGCAGGCGTGGCAACATTACTATTTAGCATCTTCAGATGCCTATTTACATTTACTTTGGACTAAATATCTTGTAAAAGAGGGTATCTATTACGATGGAATTTACCCCCATGGGATGCACGCGGCAGTCGCCTATTTGTCGGAACTATTTAATGTGGATACGTATTTAGTATTTAGATATTTTGGTACGGGTATGAGTCTTTTAATCATGTATGGGATCTACCAATTTGTTAGAAGACATTTTTTTACGAATATTTATGCGCCGAGTCTGGCAGTTGGGGCTTACCTGTTTATAACAAGCTTTCCTTCACAACCGTGGCGACAACTTTCTGTATTACCACAGGAATATGCCCTTATTTATGTTTTGCCTACGCTACATTTTTTGATGGAATATGGCAATACGAAAGAAAAGAGGTATTTAACACTATATGCACTTGGTATAATCACAGCAGGATTTGTGCATACCTATGCACTGTTTTTCATTTTACTTGGGAGTGGGTGTTATTTATTATTTCACTTAAAGTTATTCATACAAGAGAAATTGCTTAAGAAAATAATTGAACATATGGTTGGCGCTGTGGTAATTGGTTTTAGTCCTATGGGTTTAGGTTTTCTCTTGGGTAAAAGTTTTCATAGGTCTTTTGATTTTGTAGTGAGCAGTGTTTCAACTCATAATGCATATAATACTAATGCTGTGGGAACTATAATGAAAAACGCTCTGTCTCAGGATATGATGTTAGTAGTTATTATTGGTGTGGCTGTTGTTATGCTGGTATTAAGCGAAGAAAAGATAAATAAGAAAAATAGCAGCAAAAACAGATTAGACAGGCTAAGCTTCACGTTAGCGACAATCATACTTTATCTGTTGTATAAAAGTGCTTCACTTAATCTATTAAGCATCATGTTACCGGATCGAATTGGGGTCTTTTTAAGTGTATTTACTTCAGTTCTATTTGGGGCAGCATCTGGCTTAGTCGTTGAAAGTTTAGGTCGAATAGGTTTGAATCGAACTTACCAAGGGGTAGCTTCTACGGTAATAATA
>JBGSUZ010000584.1:0-5823 GCA_041753235.1 Acidaminobacteraceae bacterium | reverse complement strand
CAGAGACTATAAAACAATTAAACGTTTTTTAACGTATATAGACCGAACCGTAACAGATTCTTTCTGCCACGGCAATATTGGTCCAAATCTTACCCGTGCAGGTCGCTTGATTTTAAAAGCTGAGCGAGAACTACAGAACGCAATTCCTAATTTAACCCTTAAAGTAAGTGCAGATACACCGGACGAGTTGTTTTTAGACGCCATTAATACTGCGCTAGTGACTGCGAAACCGAGCTTTGCCAATCACGAAATGTTTACATCGGATTTAGAAGGGCCTTATGGTATTGTAAGTTGTTATAATGGCTTAAAAATTGGTGGCGGCAGCTACACACTCGTGAGAATGCGCCTTGACAAATTGGCTCAAAAAACTGACAACAGCGAGACTTACTTAAACGAACTTTTACCTAAAGTAGTAAGTGAAATGACCACTTATATGGATGAACGTATTCGTTTCCTTGTCGAAGAAAGTAACTACTTTGAAACGAGCTTCCTATCAATAGAAGGCCTTATAGACATCAATAATTTTAGCGCCATGTTTGGTGTTGTAGGCCTTGCTGAGGCAGTAAACCATCTTGTTGCTACAGATGACTTAAACACACATTTTGGACACGGTGCCGCGGCAAATGAACTTGGGTTAAAGATTATCGAGACGCTGGACACCTTAGTTAAAGCCCATCACAACAAATACCTAAAAGGGTCACACGGTCGCTATATGCTCCACGCACAAGTGGGCATCGACTCAGATTTTGGAACAAGTCCAGGCTGTAGAATTCCAATAGGCGAAGAGCCTGAACTTCATCAGCATATCATCCAGTCTGCACCTTTCCATAAATATTTTCCTTCTGGCATAGGCGATATCTTTAACTTTGACGAAACCGTTAAGAAAAATCCAGAGTTTATTATGAACATTGTCAGAGGCGCTTTTAAGAACAACATGCGGTACTTCTCAGCTTACTCAACGACTTGTGATGTGGTGCGCATTACAGGGTATTTAGTGAAACGCTCAGATATCGAAAAGTTGCAGCGTGGTGAGCAAGTCTTAAACGATGCAGTCGTTTTAGGTAAAGGTGCTGTTGAAAATGCCGGTATCCTCAACCGCAAAGTAAGAAATAATGACTAACTAATATGATGACAGGTTGTTGCAGCAGTGCTCTCAGCCTGTCTTTTTCATTCTATTCAAAGGAGTTTTTCTATGACTGGTTTCGTTCGAAATATTATTCCCTTTAGTTCAGTCGATGGGCCTGGCAACAGGACTGCCGTTTTTTTACAAGGCTGCAATTTCAATTGTTGGTACTGCCACAACCCTGAGACTATTCAAATAATGACAACAGGTACTTCTATTGATGGTGTTCAAGAAATTACACCAGAAGAACTCTGCTATCAACTGCGTCCTTATTATGATTTCACCTCAGGCATAACTTTTTCAGGTGGCGAATGCACCGTTCAAGGTGAATTCCTTACAGCTTGTTGCCAAAAACTAAAAGATGAAGGACAGCATATATTAATAGACACCAATGGGCATATGAACGACGCTGTTCTAAATGCACTACTCCCATTCGTTGATGGCTTTATGTTTGACATTAAGGCGATAGATGAAGCTGAGCATAAAACTTTAACAGGGGTCGGCAACCAAACGATACTCAAGAATATGGCTAAAGTTGCAGCAGCAGGGAAGCTTTACGAGGTGCGTACCGTAGTAGTACCTGATACGCTTAATAATGAACATACAGTTAAAACAGTAGCAGACATTATAGCGAAAACAAGTCCCCAAACCCGTTATAAGCTAATAAAATATCGTCCTCATGGTGTCCGTGAAACTTATCTGAATCAGCTTAATACACCTGATAATGCTTATATGGGAAAACTATTTAAACTTGCCAAGGAGCAGGGCGTTAAAGAGCTCATTCTTTTGTAATACGCAATTTCTTAATGAAGCAAACGTTTGTTTGTGTTATGATAATACAGGGTGATTATTGATATGTACGAATACATTAAAGGAACAATGGCTCATAGAGCCTTAGAATATGTCGTTGTAGAGAACCAAGGGATTGGGTACAAAATTATGACTTCAGATTGTACTGCCAGTCAATGTGCTGTCGGCTCAGAAGTGACACTTTATACAGAATTAGTCGTTAGAGAAGACTACATGGGCCTTTGCGGTTTTATAACCCGAGAAGAGCTCAAGGTTTATCAACTGCTCACGAGTATTTCCGGCATAGGTATGAAGGCAGCGCTATCTGTGCTGTCTAAAATCACTTATACGGACCTTACTAGAGCCATTATGATGGGTGATGTTAAATCATTGCAAAAAGCACCTGGTATTGGTGCTAAAACGGCCCAGCGCATTGTCCTTGAACTCAAAGACAAACTTAGCAAGACTCTTGAAAACATGCCACTACCATTAGAAATGGCGGCAGAAGAAGTAAAAATGATGGGTCAAGAACAAAACTTAAAAGATGCTATGGAAGCCATGGTACAACTTGGTTACCGAGCAACTGACGTCGAAAAAATATTTGCAGCTATGGGCAATCCAAAAGGGACGGTCGAAGACCTGATCAAGAAAGCACTAGCACTTGTATCTATATCTTAATTGAGGTGAAACATTTTGCAATTTATAACTGACCGCTTTATAACACCGGACTTTTCAAGCGATGATCGTGAAATTGAAGGCTCGCTTCGTCCAAAATGGCTGAGCGAATATATTGGACAACCTAAAAACAAAGAAAAGCTCAGTATTTTCATGGAAGCGGCAAAAATGCGTAAAGAGCCTCTTGATCATGTCCTTTTATATGGGCCTCCGGGTCTTGGTAAAACCACACTTTCTAATATCATTGCAAACGAAATGGGCGTTAATATTAAAATTACATCAGGGCCTGCCATTGAACGTCCCGGAGACTTAGCAGCTGTTCTGAACAGTTTGCAAGAAAATGATGTGCTTTTTATAGACGAAATTCATAGACTGAACCGTTCTGTTGAGGAAGTCCTTTATCCTGCAATGGAAGACTTTGCGCTAGACATCATCATTGGAAAAGGGCCTAGCGCGCGTTCGATTCGTATTGATTTGCCTAAATTTACTTTGGTTGGTGCAACAACCCGCGTTGGGTTATTAACGTCACCACTCAGAGATAGATTTGGTGTGCTTTGCAACTTAGAACTCTACCAACTTGGTGACTTGCTTAAAATTGTAAAACGGTCTGCTCAAATTCTTGAAATAGAAATTGAAGATCAAGCCGCACTAGAAATTGCCAAAAGAAGCCGAGGCACACCACGGATTGTTAATCGTCTTTTGAAGCGTGTTCGAGACGTCGCTCAAGTAAGAGGGAAATCCACTGTAGACCTCGTGGCAGCAATGGAAGCTCTAGATATGTTAGAAATTGACCCACTAGGCTTAGATTCAGCAGACAAAAAAATACTCGAAGCAATTCTTCTAAAATTTGAAGGCGGCCCTGTCGGATTAGACACACTGGCTGCTTCAACGGGAGAGGACCGCAATACGCTTGAAGACGTAATTGAACCATTTCTTCTTCAACTAGGTTTTATTAATAGAACGCCAAGAGGCAGAGTTGCAACTAAACTCGCATACGACCATTATGGACTTGAGATGATGATGACGGAATAAAAAAGGTGATTATATGACTTCAATAATTAAAAAGATAACCTTAGTAGGACTTTCAATATTAGCTGTTACTACAGTTTGTTTTGCTTCTGAAACAACCAGTTTAAATCCAATGTCAACAACAACCCAAGCTGATAAAATCCTTCGCGTAGGCTTAATGTACGGCACTGTAAAAGATGTAAGTCCAATTATTAAAAGTGATACGGGTTTTAATTTCGGATACTACCAATCTGAAATTTTCTTTCCACTGATTTCTTTTACTAATTCTAAAGAACTTACTATTTATAAAAATGGTTTTTCAGAAAATGAATCACTGATTACATCAGCAACCAGTAGCAGTCCGTTAGTGAACGGTAAATATCACATTCAAATTGGAGCAGTACAGCCAACTTTTGAAACCATTCAGCCTGTGCTTGAACGCGTCCGATTGACTGATCCGACAGCCTATCTTGCTTATGATGGCGGGTGGCGAGTTTACATTGGCGCTTACTATACACAGGCCCAATATGATGCGGCTTTGGCAGGCATTTCTGCCAGTATGATGCCCTACGAAGTAGCACAAGCACCGTTTAACTATACGGCATTTATGGTACTTGAAAATAATGCCGTTAAGTTACTATTTGCAACTAATACAATTGATTTTGGGTTTGAGAACGCAGTAAACGACAGTACACTCAGTTTCAATAAATACAAGTATCGTGGCGGACTGGTTTTCAAGCGTTTAACAAGCAGTGACCCCACTGTTATTAATTATGTGCCATTAGAAAAGTATCTTTATGGTGTAATCCCATATGAAATTTCTCCAAAATGGCATATTGAAGCCCAAAAAGCTCAGGCTGTAGCTGCTAGAAACTACGCCATGACCAATCTCAATAAACATAAAAAATATGGATTTGATATCTGTAACACTGTGGACTGTCAAGTTTATGCCGGTTCTAATGTTGAAACCCCACTTTCGAATCAGGCCGTAGACTTGACGAAAGGTATCTTTTTAAAATACAATGGTAAGCTGGCAAGTACGGTTTATCATTCTAATAGTGGTGGTCGTACTGAAAATGCTGAGAATATTTGGAGTGCTAAGTTTCCCTATCTGGTTGGTGTAGACGACCCTTATTCAATAGGTTCACCTAATGATCAATGGATGGTAAGTTATACGCCAGATCAAATCACGCAAAAACTGAAAGCTAAAAATTATGATATTGGCGCACTTCAGGACGTTTTCGTTGAATTATACTCTGAGAATGGAAGAGCTCTTAAAACAACTTTTGTTGGTTCAACTGGTAAAGCAACCATCGAAAAGGATAAAATTCGCAGCTTATTCAATGACGAAGTGAAAACTAATTTCATCACCATAGTTAAACCAGGCGGTTCCTCAACTGGAATTAATACCCTCACCGCTACTGGCACTTCTCAAATACAAAGTGGCGTAGTTACTGTTTTAGGCGCAGAACAATCAAAAACAGTGGCTGTTTCTTCTGGGCTTATTGCTAATAATGGCACTACGGACACAGTTTTACAGCCAAGCAGCAGCACTGACCAATACGTATTTAATGGAAAGGGCTGGGGCCATGGTGTTGGTATGAGTCAATGGGGCGCCAAGAAAATGGCTGAACAGGGCTTTACCTACGAACAAATTCTTCAGCATTATTTTCAAAATACGTATTTAGAAAAATCAAATTAGTGGAGTGACCCTATGCAAACCAAAGATTTTTATTTTGATCTGCCCGAAGCCTTAATCGCGCAGACTCCGATTTTAGATCGGACAGCATCTAGACTTATGGTTCTAGATAAAAATACAGGTGCAATTGAACATAAAATTTTCAGAGATATCACTGACTATTTAAAACCCGGCGATTGTCTAGTTCTCAACAACACCCGCGTTATCCCAGCTCGACTTTTTGGCATAAGAGACAGTGGCGCACTGGTTGAGTTTTTACTCCTCAAACAAATTGACCACCACACGTGGGAAAGTCTTGTAAAACCAGGCAAAAAAGCGCGTATTGGCGACCGGTTCACTTTTGGAGACGGTCTTTTGAAAGCAGAGGTCGTTGACTATGGCGATGAAGGTGCTCGCATTATTCACTTTGAATTTGAAGGTATTTTCGAGAATCTTTTAGAACAGCTAGGCACAATGCCACTGCCACCTTATATTCAGGCACAATTAGAAGACCAAGAGCGTTATCAAACAGTATTTGCAAAAACACCGG